>LIAZ01000016.1 GCA_001438985.1 Acidimicrobium sp. BACL17 MAG-120823-bin42
ATTAATCAATCCCACAGAGCACCCATTCCGATGGAGCGGTAATGTTGGCTCATGAATATTGGCGATCCCAACGTACCGATTGTGGAAATTCTCGGTGGCGATCAAATCTTGCTGGGCATTGAAGAGGGTTGGATAACACCACCATCACGAACTGGAAAATTGAATGCTCCTTTGCAACTGCAGTCTCTGTGCAGATCAATGGACGTGATAGCCGAGGAACGTGGCGAATGAATACATTCGACATCAGACAGGCGATTGCTGCGCGAGCACTTGGATTTTCTGTTGTTGGTGCCTAATTTAAGAGAACGACAGGATGTTGCCGATTTCGGGTGACATTTTTCCCGCAACTAATTGTGAGTAGGTGTCGCTAACAGCATCTGGTCCACGCTGATGATCGATAGTCAGCCACTGCTTTGAGCCCTCAATGAAGATGTTTAAGGCCACGTCGATGCGACTATTAAGTTCTGCCCGACCCCATTCTTTGCCACGCTTTGCCAGTTGCGAAGGAGCAAAAAAGAACTCGGGCTTTGGTCCGGGAATATCAACGCGGTGGCGTGTCTGTTCCCAATGTGTTGCCCCAATACTGCAGGAGTACTTCAATGCATCGCCGAAATGGGTGTGTACGGCGGCGATGATTTCGGGGTTGCCCGCCATGTCGACCACAACACTGGGTATCGCAGCATCGAGCGATGCCACATCGCTGTATGTCACCACTTCGTGGTATTCACCAACGCTGCTCACAAAATCAACGTTTAGATCAGAAGTGAGACCAACAACATTCATTATTGAATGTGCCCGCAAACAGTGCGCAAGGGCGATAGATGTTTTACTTGATGCACTTGTTACAAGCACTTGGGTTGCGCCAAAAAAGTCTTGTTCGTGAAGAAAGTCTTCAGCAAGAAACGAGGTGAGAAACAACCCACGAAAGATCAGCATTGCGTTGTCGTTGCTGCCTTCGTTGTCTGGAACTTTGTCAAATGTGCGATAGGCCATTGCGTGTTTTTCGCGATGCGCAGCAACGTCAATAAACCCACCGCTTGATGTTTGAGCGAGCACGATGTGTTCGTTGCCAACAGGAAAGAATCCGAAGTATCGACCGCCGATGGCGATGTCTGGGTTTGCCGTTTCACTCACGACTCCATAACCCATTGCTGGCAATCTGCCCCAGCCTTCCGCTGCGGGAAAGAACCCCCAATAATCGAGGAAGTCACCACTGAGGGCATAGCTGATGTTGTTTGAGGTAAGCGCAAACCGATCAATGGTCAAACGAACCTCACCGGGTTGAAGGGCAGCGCAATTGCTTGTCGCCATGCGGAACTTGCGAATATCTGAGCGATCAATTTCGAGACAAATGTGTTGTTGCTGCACACATGTACTGTAAATGCAAAAGACCCGCCCTTGCGGGCGGGTCTTTCAACTTCTTGTAAAGAAGAAAATTACCTCTTCTTCTTTTTGGCAACTTTCTTAGGAGCAGCCTTTTTCGGTGCTGGCTTCTTTGGAGCTGCAGCCTTTTTTGGCGCTGGCTTTGCAACTGGCGCGATTGGCTTGGTGTTGAGTTTTGGTGCAGGAGCGGCGCCAAGAGCAATGTCCTTGAAACCCTTCAACGCGGTGATCTTTGCAACGGTCTTTGCTTTGATCTGAATCGTCTCACCCGTGGCCGGGTTACGACCTTGGCGTGCTGGACGCTTGATCTTTGCAAACTTTGCAAAGCCTGAAATGTTTACGATTTCGCCCTTGGCAACTGTTGCCAAGATGACATCGATGGTTCCTTCGACAGTTGACGTTGCCGTCTTCTTGTCTACGCCGGTATGAAGTGCTACTGCTTGGATGAGGTCACGTTTTTTCATAATCAAAAATGTATAGCAACGGTGGGCTCAGGTAGTGGATAGTGCCCATTTTCAGGGCACTTTTGAACCATCAGGGATAGCCTGATCGCCATGGCCTCCCTTTTCGATTCAGTTCCGCTTTCTCGCGGTCCAGCCCTTCCCAACCGATTCATGTTGTCTCCGCTTACCAATCACCAGAGCAACGTGGACGGCACTCTGTCAGATGGCGAGCATCATTGGCTTGAAATGCGTGCAACGGGTGGGTTTGGGCTGGTGATGACGTGTGCTTCTCACGTGCAACGGGTGGGTCAGGGGTTCCCAGGGCAATTGGGTTGTTTTGGCGATCAGCACCTTGCGGGCCTGACACGAATCGCTGACACCATTCGCGCAGCCGGAAAGGTGTCGTATGTGCAGTTGCACCATGCCGGAAATCGTTCGCCGAAAGACCTCATTGGCGAAGCACCAGTGTGCCCTTCGGACGATGCCGAAACGGCGGCGCGCGCCTTAACCCATGCAGAAGTAGAGCAACTCATTGCCGATTTCGTTGCAGCAGCAGTCCGTTGCGACAAAGCAGGCTTTGATGGCGTCGAACTACATGGAGCACACGGTTACATCCTCTGCCAGTTCCTTTCGCCCGAAATCAACACGCGCACCGACGAGTTTGGCGGATCATTAGAAAACCGTGCTCGCGTGTTGATGCGCATCGTTGATGGCGTGCGCGAGCAATGCCGACCCGATTTACAACTTGCTGTGCGTTTGTCTCCCGAGCGATTCGGAATGAAAGTAGATGAAATCCGCGAAGTGTTTTCGTGGCTTGTGGCGAGCAACAAGGTTGATCTCATTGACATGTCGTTGTGGGACGTGTTTAAGGAAGCGCACGAGCCCGAACATGCGGGCAAGCAGTTGCTCGAATTGTTTACATCCATTCCGCGCGGGGCAGTGAAGCTTGCTGTTGCGGGCAAAATCGCAACACCACAAGATGCTCAGAAGGTAATCGATTTAGGTGCAGATATTGCCGCAATAGGCAGAGGTGCAATCTTGCATCACGACTTCCCAAACAGAACAAAAGCCGACCCCAACTTCACACCGCGATCACTGCCCGTGACAGCCGAGGTGTTGCGTTCCGAAGGGCTATCTGAGCCCTTCGTGAACTACATGAAGGTATGGGCCGGTTTTGTAAGTGAGTAGTTAACTACGAACGAAGTCGATCGTTCTTCGGGTCAAACAACGGTTCTGCACCTACGGTGACAGCAACGCGCTTGCCAAAGATTTCAACGTCCAACTTTGTTCCTGCTGCTTCAAATTCGGGGAACACGTAGCCAAGAGCAACACTCTTGTTCAACGTGAAGCTCCAGCCACCTGAAGTAGCGATGCCAATGCGCTTGTCGCCATTGAAGATTCCTGCACAGAACGGAACATCTGCATCGCCATCAACGTCGAGCGTCATTGGTACAAAGCGGTATGGCGAACCCTTCTTCTTTTCTTCAACGAGCGCTGCCTTGCCGACGAACTCTTTGTTCATGTCAACAAAACGGTCAAGCGATGCATCGAATGGGGAGAATCCAATTTCAAGATCGCCCTTCCATCCGCGGTAGCACTTGTCGAGACGAAGGCTGTCTACTGCATAGATACCCATGTCGCGAATGCCATGCTTTTCGCCCGCTGTCCAAATTTGGTCATACAACGCAACCATCTGGTTGTTTGCTGCGTGCAACTCCCAACCAAGTTCACCCACATAGTTGACGCGCAGTGCAAGCACCGTGCCAACTGAGGTTTCGATCAACTTGTGTGACAACCATGGGAAGTCAGCATTTTCAAGTGAGGTAGTGGTGACCTTGGAGAGCACTTCACGCGCCTGCGGTCCTACCAAGATGAGCGAACCGTAATCTTTCGTTACGTTCTTAATGGTGACGCTGCCATCTGTTGGCATGGCCATTTCCAAAACATCGAGGTCGTGCCACTCCGAGCTTGCCGCACCAACGAGGTAGAACTTGTCCTCGGCCAAACGAGCAACCGTAAGTTCGCTCAGTAACTTGCCATCCGGCAAGAGTGCATAACTGAGGCTCAAGCGACCAACTTTTGGCAACTTGGTGCAAATGAGATTGTCGAGGAAGGCAAATGCGCCCGGCCCTGCAACCTCAATCTTGGTGAAGCCTGGAAGGTCGAGCAATGCAACGGTGTTTCGTGCTGCATGACATTCTTCGGCAACAACTGTGCGCCAACCGTTTTTGCGGAAGAACGACAAGGTGTGGTCGGTGACTTCGCCCTTCGGGTCGAAATAGGTTGGACGTTCCCAACCACCGCGAGCACCAAATGCTGCACCTTTTGCCTTCAATTTGTCGTACAACGGCGACAGGTATGAAGGTCGGCCTGCAGGACGCTCTTCAAATGGGAAGCCCATTGCGTATTCGTTTTGGTACACCTCAAGCGCGCGATCAATGGTGTACTGCGTGGTTGCGTACTCCTTGAAACGACGACGATCAATTCCCCAAATGTCGAATTCTGGTCGCCCGTTCAACATCCACTCTGCAATTGCTTTACCTGCACCGCCGCCTTGTGCGATACCGAAACTAAATGTATTGCAATGGAAGAAGTTGCGGAGTCCGCGTTCTGGTCCGAGGTATGGGTTGCCATCTGGTGCGTACGGAATTGGTCCATTCACCACGCGAGCAATACCAGCCTCAGCAATCAATGGCACGCGCTCACCGGCATCAAGAATTTGTGGTTCCAAACGCTCGAGTTCTGCTGGCCACAACTTTCCTGCGAAGTCGTCTGGAATTCCATCGAGCCACATTGCAGTGGACTGCCACTCGTATGGTCCGAGGATGTAACTGTGACGCTCTTGTCGCAAGTAGTACGACGTGTCGGGGTCGCGCAACAACGGAAGTGGTTTGGCGAGTGCTGCAAGCTCTGGAATTTCCTCCGTGACCAAGTACTGGTGAGCCATCGTCATGATTGGCAAGTGGCGACCAATGAGCGCCATCACTTCACCTGCGCGATAACCAGCGGCGTTCAGCACCATTTCGCATTCAATGGTTGCTTTGTCGGTGGTAACAATCCATTCGTGGTTTGGCTTTTGTTCAAGACCGGTTACACGCTCGTGACGACGAATCTGTGCGCCCATTGCACGAGCAGCGCGAGCAAGTGCTTGCGTTACTTGTGAGGGGTCGATGTCGCCGTCTAGTGGGTCCCACAATGCGCCAACAAGATCATGTGTTTCTACGAACGGATAAATCTTTTGCAATTCGGAAGGAGTGAGGACGTCGTACTCCATTCCGTTTGCGCGAGCCATTGACTTCACATGCTTGAACTCGGCCATGCGCTCTTCGCTGTGTGCGAGACGCACCGAACCCGTGACGTGATAGTTGATGGGGAAGTCAGGGTCTTTGGCGAGTTCGGTGTACAACTCGGCGGTGTACTTTTGCACCTTCATGATGCTCCAGCTACCCGAGTAGGTCGGAACGTTGCCGGCCGCGTGCCAGGTGGAGCCTTCGGTCAACTCGTCACGCTCGAGCAGCAACACATCAGTGCAGCCCATCTTTGCTAGGTGGTACAGGGCGCTTACACCTGCAATACCGCCGCCGATAATCACAATTCGTGCGCGCTCACTCATATATATGTCCCCGATTTCGTCAGATCAGGCCCGAGTCTGGGCCGGCCAGTGCGTGATATATCTCGCCGTGACATACTAGACAAGCAATTATTCGATGCCAATTTGTGCCAGTCCGCCCGAGGAGTTTCCGTGTCAAATCTGCCAAGTAACGCCAAGGTGGTCATCGTCGGCGGCGGAATTGTTGGTTGCAGCATTGCCTACCATCTCGCCAAGCGGGGAGAAACCGACGTCTTGCTCCTCGAGCGCAAGCAGCTCACTTCAGGAACTACCTGGCACGCAGCAGGTCTTGTTGGTCAGTTGCGCGCAACTCAAAACCTCACGCGTCTTGCGCAGTACACCACAAACCTTTTTGCAACTCTTGAAGAAGAAACAGGTCAAGCAACTGGTTTTCAACAGCGCGGTTCGGTTGCCATTGCAACCAATGAAGAACGCTTTGAAGAATTGAAGCGTGGTGCGTCAATGGCACGCGTGTTTGGTTTGCCAGTGAACATCATCACTCCTGCAGATGTGAAAGAGCTTGTTCCACTTGCGCGGATTGACGACCTTGTTGGTGCTGTGCACTTGCCTGGTGACGGAGTGGTAAACCCGATTGACGTAACGCAAGCACTTGCCAAAGGCGCGCGTGCACACGGTGTGCGCATTGTTGAAAACGTAAAAGTTGATCGCATCGTTGTCGAAAATGGTCGCGCAGTTGGCGTTGAAGTTGAAGGACAAATCATTCGCGCGGAAGCAGTGGTCAACGCAGCGGGTATGTGGGCTCGCGAACTTGGCGATCAGGTTGGGGCAACTGTTCCATTGCATGCAGCCGAGCACTTCTACATCGTTACCGAAGCCGTTGAAGGAATTTCTCCAACCATGCCAGTGCTTCGCGACCAAGATGGCTCGGGTTACTTCAAAGAAGACGCAGGCAAGTTGTTGGTGGGTTGGTTCGAACCAGTTGCCAAGCCTTGGGGTATGAAGGGAATTTCAGAGGAGTTCTCATTCACTTCGTTGCCAGAAGACTTCGAGCACATTGCGCCGCTCATTGAGAACGCAACTCACCGCATGAACCTCTTGGAACAAGTTGGAATTCGTTTGTTCTTTAACGGACCAGAGTCGTTTACACCAGACGATCGTTACTTGCTCGGTGAACAACCAGAAGTGAAAGGCTTGTTTGTTGCAGCCGGCTTCAACTCGATTGGTATTCAGTCATCGGGTGGCGCAGGAAAAGTGCTTGCCGACTGGATCGTTGATGGTCGTCCACCAATGGACTTGTGGGATGTTGACGTTCGTCGCGTTATGCCGTTTCAAAGCAACAAGAACTACTTGCACGACCGTACGGTCGAGTCGCTTGGTCTGTTATACGCAATGCATTGGCCATTCCGTCAACCAGAAACTGCACGTGGCGTGCGTCGTTCGCCATTGCACGACCGTTTGACCGCAAAAGGTGCATGTTTTGGTGAAGTTGCAGGCTGGGAGCGCACCAACTGGTTTGCTCCTGCTGGCGTAAAAGCCGAGTACGAATACACCTACGGTCGTCCAAATTGGTTTGAGTATTCGGCAGAAGAGTGTCGTGCCACCCGTGAAGCCGTAGCCATGTTCGATCAGTCATCATTTGGCAAGTTCGTACTTAAAGGTCCAGATGCAGAAAAAATTATCAACCGTGTGTCGGCTAACGACATGTCGGTGCCTGTTGGCAAGTTGGTGTACACGCAGTGGCTGAATGAGCGCGGCGGAATTGAAGCCGACCTCACCGTTACTCGCGAATCGAAGGACCGCTACTTGATCGTTACGGCAGCGGCAACACAAACCCGCGACTACACCTATTTGAAAGACCACATTGGCAAAGATGAGCGCGCTGCGGTTATCGACGTCACGTCGGGTTCTGCCGTGCTCAGCATCATGGGTCCGAATTCACGTGCTTTGCTGCAATCACTTACGTCAACCGATATGTCAAACGAGGCGTTCCCATTTGGAACTTCACAAATCATTGACATCGGCTATGCGCGTGTACGTGCAAGCCGCGTCACCTTCGTGGGTGAGCTTGGTTGGGAGTTGTACATTCCAACCGAATTCGCAACGGGTGTGTTCGACGTGATTGTTGCAGCAGGACCACAGTTTGGTTTGAAGCATGCGGGTTATCACGCACTGAACTCATTGCGTATGGAAAAGGGATATCGCCACTGGAGCCACGACGTGTCACCCGACGACACTCCGCTCGAGTCGGGTCTTGGGTTCACCGTTGCGTGGAACAAGCCAGGCGGGTTCATTGGTCGTGAAGCATTGTTGAAGCAAAAGGAAACAGGCGTGAAGAAGCGCCTGGTGCAGTTTGCAATGAAAGACCCAATGAAGAACCTGTACCACAACGAACCAATTTGGCGTAACGGCGAAATCGTCGGCCACATCACATCGGGAATGTTTGGGCACGCCATCGGCAAGTCCATCGGTATGGGTTATGTTGAAAATCATCATGGCTTGGTCGATAAGGCCTTTGTTATGGATGGAACATACGAAATTGAAGTTGCGGGCGAGCGGTTTGCGGCAGAGGCGCAGCTCGATCCGTTTTATGATCCAAAGAGTGAACGCGTAAAGGCATAAAGGAGAAAGAACATGACTGCATCAACTAATGCTCGACGTGGAGGTCGCGCTGCTCGTAACGCATTACGCGCAGCACCGCTCACCGAAGACATCAAGCCAGTACGTCCGGGTATGCCGGCAGGCCGATACAAGCCACTTACCGATGCCGAAGTACTGAAGATTCACGAGGCCGCAATCAACGTTCTGGAAAACATCGGTATTGCCGATGCCATCCCATCGACACTTGAATACCTGTTGCCGAAGGGCTGCAAGCTCGACGAAAACGGTCGCTTGTTGTTCCCACGTTCGCTGATCGAACACACGCTTGAAATTGCTGGTCGCAATTTCCCTCTGTATGCCCAAGACCCGCAGTACGACATGGAGCCATGGGGCACCAATACATACTTCGGCACAGCAGGTGCTGCGGTGTATATCGCTGACTACGAAACAGGCGAGTACCGCGAATCGATATCGCAAGACGCGTACGACATTGCTCGCATTGTCGACAAAATGGAGCACTTGCACTTCTACCAACGAGCAGTTGTGCCACGCGATATTCCAGATGCGTCAGCAATGGATATCAACACGTGTTACCTCAGCGTAAGTGGAACTACCAAGCACGTAGGTACATCGTGGGTGCATCCTGATCACCTTGAAGCATCGCTCAAGATGTTGCACGAAATTGCAGGTGGCGAAGACAAGTGGCGTGCACGTCCATTCGTCAGTCAGTCAAACTGTTTCGTTGTTCCACCACTCAAGTTTGCAAGCGATGCATGTAAGTGTCTCGAAGTTGCAGTGCATGGTGGAATGCCAGTGTTGTTGTTGTCGGCTGGTCAGGCTGGTGCAACAGCACCTGCAGCAATTGCTGGTGCTTTGGTGCAGCAAGTTGCTGAGTGCCTCGCAGGCCTCGCATACGTCAACGCAATCAAGCCAGGTGCTCCAGCAATCTTCGGATTGTGGTGCTTCGTTTCCGACTTGCGATCAGGTGCAATGTCGGGTGGCAGTCCAGAGCAAGTGTTGTTGTCTGCAGCAAGTGCGCAGATGGCTCACTTCTACAACCTCACGGGCGGCACGTCATCGGGCATTTCTGATGCGAAATTCCCCGACGCGCAATCAGGTTCAGAAAAGGGCATTAACCACGCACTTGTGGGTAACGCTGGAATGAACCTCATTTACGAATCAGCGGGAATGTACGGAAGCTTGTTGGGCTACTCATACGAGGGCATCATTCTCGATAACGACACCATTGGTTCGGTGCAGCGCACGATCAAGGGAATCGAAGTTACGGACGAATCGTTGTCCATTGAAACCATGCGCGCACAGTGCATTGGTGGACCTGGTCACTATCTGGGTGCCGAGCAAACGCTGCGCATCATGCAGAGTGAATACCTCTATCCAGCAATTGGAGACCGACTCAGTTCAAAAGAGTGGAAAGAAGTGGGCAAGCCTGAGATTTATCATGTCGCACACAAGAAAGTCCGCGAGATTTTGGATAACCATTACCCTGACCACATCCCAGAGGCAATGGATGCCAACATTCGTTCGTACTTGGACATTCGCTTGCCGCGCGAAAAGATGGTCAATCCAAACCTGATTATCGCGTAGTCGGGCGGTTTCGCTGAGGTTCGCCTCGGCATCGTCAAATAGGATGCGTGCATGGCAAATGCATGGTTCGAAACTGTCGCCGAAGCTCAGCGCCGCGCGCAAAAGCGTTTGCCGAAATCGGTGTATGGCGCACTTGTTGCCGGATCCGAAAAGGGTCTCTCGTCGCGCGACAACTTGGACTCATTTGATCAACTTGGCTTCGCGCCACATATTGCAGGTTTGTCCGCTCAGCGCGACATGGCAGTAAGCGTGATGGGGCAGCAGTTGTCGATGCCGGTCATCATTTCGCCAACAGGTGTGCAGGCAGTGCACCCACAAGGCGAAGTCGCTATCGCTCGTGCCGCGCAAAACCGTGGCATCCCGATGGGTCTCAGTTCATTCGCTAGTAAGTCGGTTGAAGAAGTTGCTGCGGTGAACACACAAACGTTGTTTCAGATGTATTGGTGTGGCGACAAAGACACGTTGGTGCAACGCATGGAGCGTGCACGTGCAGCAGGCGCAACAGGATTGATCGTCACTCTTGACTGGTCGTTTTCAAATGGTCGCGACTGGGGAAGCCCATGGATTCCCGAAAAGATCAATCTGAAAGCAATGCTCAAGCTTGCTCCTGAAGTGTTAGTGAAGCCCGAGTGGTTGTGGTCATTTGCAAAGACTGGCCGCATTCCCGATCTCTCTGCGCCAAACATGCAAAAGCCTGGTCAAGATGCTCCGACATTTTTTGGTGCGTATTACGAGTGGATGCAAACACCACTTCCATCGTGGGAAGACGTTGCGTGGTTGCGTCAGCAGTGGGGTGGGCCGTTCATGGTGAAGGGTGTCAGTCGTATTGATGATGCAAAGCGGGTAGTCGATTTGGGTGCTACTGCACTGTCGGTTTCTAACCATGGTGGAAACAACTTGGATGGAACACCAGCACCAATTCGTGCACTCCCCGCGATCGCCGATGCGGTGGGGTCACAAATTGATGTGTTGCTCGATGGTGGTGTTCGTCGCGGAAGCGACGTCGTGAAGGCAATGGCACTTGGTGCTCGCGCGGTCATGATTGGTCGCGCGTATTTGTGGGGTCTTGCAGCAAACGGTCAGGCAGGAGTAGAAAACGTACTTGACGTGATTCGCGGAGGCATTGACTCTGCATTGCTCGGGCTGGGCAAGTCACATGTCAACCAACTCACTCGCGACGATGTTGTCGCACCACCAGATTTCTTCCGCAAACTAGGCGCGTAAGCGCAGATACAGAGGCGAAAATGGCCCGTCGAACACGAAGCTTCGAACCCAACGCCTCACAGTCGGTAACTCTGCCGAGTGGGCAAATTGCCCATGGGCTACATGTTGAACAATCTCATCGCTTGGCGCGTTCGTTTAGTGAAGTGTGCCCCAGTGTGTGGTGCTTCGTTGGCAACGGTTTATCAAACCAAACGTTTATTGATGCGCCGGATGGCGTCATTGCAATAGACACGGGTGAATCTATTGAAGAAATGAATGAAGCGATTAGCGAATTACGTAAAGTGTCGAAGCGCCCAATCGTTGCGGTGATGTATACGCATTTTCATTATGTAGACGGCACAAAAGCTATTGTCGCTGAGAACAACGGCAAGCAGGTGCCGATTTGGGGGCATGAGAAAATCGCAGAGAACCGACGCCGCACGGCGAGCGAGATCGCACCCGCATATGGTCGCGGTCTCGTTGAGCAATTTGCTATGCAGCTGCCAGAAGACGGAGAGGATGGCCGTGTCAATGTTGGTCTCGGCAACTTTTACCGCAACCCACTGCACGCACCGTTTACTCCTGGATTTATTGAGCCAACGCACACATTCGGTGCCGCCGCGAAGATCACTGTTGCAGGTTTAGACATTGAAGTAACACATGCGCCTTCCGATGCCGACGATTCGGTGACGTACTGGATTCCCTCACTCGGTGTTGCCGTGAATAACTTGGTCTGGCCAGTGCTATTTAATGTGTTTGCAATTCGCGGCGAAGAGTATCGCGATCCACGAATTTTGTTGAAGGGCATTGATCACCTGTTGTCGCTTAATGCAGCACATCTAGTTGGCGCACATGGGCCACACATTTCCGGAGCGCAAGAGATCGCTACCCGAGTAACGAAGTATCGCGACTCCATTCAATTCATGTGGGATCAAACAGTTCGTGCCACAAACGCCGGCATGACCAGTACCGAAATCGCAGAGTCAGTCGATTTGCCAGAAACCTTTGATGGTGATTATTTGACATCTGAGTTGTACGGAGTGGTGGAGCATCACGTTCGCCAAATTCGCACCGGTCTGTTTGGTTTTTTTGATGGAGATGAAGCAAATTTGTTTCCAACTCCACCGCGTGAACGCACAGCAAAACTCATCGCTGGGTTTGGTGGCAGAGATGCAGTGCGAAAGCAAGTTGATGAAGCGTTAACACATGACGATGCTCGTTGGGCATTAGAACTTGGTTCGTGGTTGGTGCGTAGCGATGGTGCCGAAGACGCAGATCGCGCATTGCTTGCGCGTGCCTTAAGGATGGTTGCGCAACGCACGAGCGCTGCAAATATTCGCAACTGGTGTTTAACGCGTGCGCGAGTGTTGGATGGAACGGCAAACGTTGCGCGCTTGAAGAATGTCCACTTGCGTAAGCCAACGCTGCTGAGTGCAGGTTATGAAAAAGCAGTACACATTCTGCGTGTGTTACTCGTACCAGAGCGCGCAAAGAATGTGGATATGAAATTGAGGTTTGTGCTTGATGGAAATATGACAGGTCTGCATATTCGCAATTTTGTAGCTGTGCCATATTCGGGGGTTGATGCTCAAGCAACGATTACGGGAACACTCGATACATGGACGAATGTGTTGTCGGGGTCGACGATACTGACTGCAGCGATCGCAGATGGGTCGTTGTCGGTTTCTGGTGATTCAGATGGTGCAGTATCTGCATTGCGGTGCTTCGATGTGAAGGGCCTCGCTTCGTAATGACAAGGAGATTGCCTCATGCAACACCTGCATTTACGGGCACAGCAGAACGCCTGATCACCCAATCCACACCGCG
>LIAZ01000017.1 GCA_001438985.1 Acidimicrobium sp. BACL17 MAG-120823-bin42
GGTGCGCTTGCAGCCGGTGATGGCGTTCGTTTGCTCATGCTGGACAGCACCAATGCCGAAGAGCGCGGCTCGGCGCCGTCAGAAAAGTCGGTTGGTGTGGTGTTGCGCCAACTGTTTGCCGAACACAAAACACGCCGCATCATTACGGCAAGCTTTGCCAGCCACATTCACCGTGTACAACAAATTGCCGAGGCCGCAATTGAAAGTGGGCGAGTAATCGCCCCGCTTGGTCGATCAATGATCAACAACATACGGATG
This sequence comes from Acidimicrobium sp. BACL17 MAG-120823-bin42, assembly GCA_001438985.1. Taxonomy (GTDB): domain Bacteria; phylum Actinomycetota; class Acidimicrobiia; order Acidimicrobiales; family Ilumatobacteraceae; genus UBA3006. The sequence goes on from LIAZ01000017.1 coordinate 259, forward strand.
GCTCGCGATTTAGGCATTATCAAACTGCCCGACAAGTCATTCATCAACGTTGAAGACATTGATGACTACCCACCAGAACGAATCTGTGTAATTTCAACTGGGTCGCAAGGCGAACCAATGGCGGCACTCAGTTTGCTTGCGCGCGGTGACAACAAGTTCGTCACCATTGGCCACGATGACACGGTGATCTTTTCTAGCCATGCCATTCCCGGCAATGAGGGCAATGTCAACCGGGTAATTGATGGCCTGTTGCGACTTGGCGCCGATGTGGTGCACTCGGGGATCGCGGATGTGCACGCGACGGGTCACGCGCAAGCCGAAGACTTAAAAATGTATTTGTCGATCACCGAACCCGAATGGTTCGTGCCAATTCACGGCGAGTATCACCACATGGTTGCCAATGTGCGACACGGAAGAACCATGGGCATTCCCGAATCCAACATTGTGTTGTGTGAAGACGGTGATGTGATTGAAATCAACGATGACGGCATTGTGCGCAAGGAACGGGTTCCTGCTGGCATGTTGTACGTGGATGGCATTGTTGGCGATGTGGGGCAAGGTGTACTGCGCGATCGCAAGGTGCTTGCCGAAGAAGGCGTTGTTGTCGCCGTAGTTACCGTTGATGTCTCTGCTGGAAAGGTGCTTGTTGGCCCTGAGATCATTACTCGCGGTTGGGTGTATGCACCAGAGGCTGAAGATTTAATTGAAGAAGCCTGCGAAACGGTTGCGCGAGCAGTGGAAAAAGCCCTGAAGGGTGGAACTCGCGATATCGATGCGCTCGAAAAAGAAGTGCGTCGCGCTGCGGGCAAGTTTGTTTCCGAGCGCACTAAGCGTCGCCCGATGATCGTGCCGATCGTGATGGAGGCCTAGCGCTGGTCTGCCACTTGTGGGTATGCCTCAATGGGGCGGTACCCCCTTACTACTGTTGACGTATGGTCGCACAACCCCGGAAGGGGTCTTCCCGCACGCGCCCAGCCTCAAAATCAAGGTCTGGTCGACGTCCCAAGATCGTGCGCAGCCATGCCCATGTTGAAGAGGACGAAAGCGAGTCCTTTCGTTTTCCGAGTCGTCGCGTGCGTCGCCCTTCGGTGTTGAAGTCGGTTCTTGAAGGTCGCGGTCACGAATTTGGCGGCATTGCACTCATCTGTTTCGGCATTTTGCTATCGATCTCAATTTATGTCGAGTTTGCGGGGCCGTTGGGTCGTCTTTTAGATACAACAAGTTCGTCGTTGCTTGGCGTTGGCCGGTTTGTGCTGCCCGTTGTGATCATTGCAGCAGGTTTTGCCTCGATTAACAGGAAGTCATTGCAGCACCGAGTTCGTTTGGCGTTTGGGTGGACAGTGTTGTGCGTTGGCATCCTCGCTGTCATTCACATCATCTGGGGAACATCCTTCTTGGACACCGACAATGCGGTGGTCTCGCGCACAGGTGGATGGTTTGGTTGGTTAGCCGGCGAGCCGTTGCAAAGTCTGATGGGAAGTTTTGCTGCTGTGATTGTGCTCATCGCAATCATGTTCTGCAGTGTGTTGTTAATCACCGGAAACTCTCCGGCGCAGTTGTACCGCCGAATCTCTGCTTGGGCAAATGGGGTCTCACTCGACAGCCTGCGTTCGTTGAGCGATGACAGTGAGCAAAGCAGCGAAGAGGTTGACGAATACGGTGAACCAATTTTTTATGATTTCGATCTGGATGAAGCGCCAAAACGTCGCAAGCGAAGAGCAGTTGTGCAGGAAGAAGTTGAAGAAGACGACGAGGAAGAGGAAGAAGAAAAACCTCGACGCACGCGCAAGCCATTGCTTAAAGACAAGTCGGTTGTTACCTCTGCAGCCAATCCAACTGCAGCAAAAATCGAAAAGGCTGCACCGCAGCAAATGCCACTTGGCCCAGGCGCCAAAGCAAGCAACTGGACATTGCCCAATCTTGACTTGCTCACGGTGACGCGTCACGAAAAAGCCGATGTCAGGGCAACAGAAGAGCGTGGCGACATTTTGGTGAACGCGCTTAAAGAACACAACGTAGAAACCGAGTTGGTTGATTACACGCGTGGCCCAACCGTAACGCGATACGAGTTGTCACTCGGTGGAGGAGTGAAAGTTGCAAAGGTGACATCGTTGTCAAAAGACATCGCGTACACCATGGCTGCAACCGACGTTCGCATCCTTGCGCCAATTCCAGGTAAATCTGCCATCGGTATCGAAGTGCCAAACGCGCAGCGCGAACTGGTATCACTCGGCGACCTCATGGTGTCGCCAGAAGCACGCACGGCGATGCATCCACTTGATGTTGGAGTAGGTAAAGACATTGCAGGTCGTTCGGTGTTTCTTAACATCTCCACCACGCCACACATGTTGGTTGCGGGTACCACGGGTGCAGGAAAGTCGAGTGCAATCAACTGCATCATTACTTCTGTGCTGATGCGCTCGACCCCAGAGCAAGTGCGCATGATCTTGATCGACCCAAAGCAGGTAGAAATGGCGCAATATGCGCGTCTTCCGCATTTGCTCACGCCACCGGTAACCAACCCAAAAAAGGCAGCAAATGCACTCGGTTGGGCTGTGAAAGAAATGGAACGTCGCTATGACCTCTTGGTTGAAGCTGGGTTCCGCGACATCACCGGTTTCAATGCTGCATACGACCGCGGAGAACTTGAAAGTGAAGAAGGGGCCGAGAGAACATTCGAACGCATGCCATTTATTTTGATCGTGGTGGATGAGTTGAACGATCTCATGATGGTTGCTGCACGAGATGTTGAAGACTGCATTACACGCATTGCGCAAAAGGCTCGCGCGGTAGGTATTCACCTCATCGTTGCCACGCAGCGACCAAGCGTCAACGTAATCACTGGCGTGATCAAGGCAAACATTCCTGCGCGCATGGCGTTTGCGGTGTCCAGCCTTACTGACAGCCGAGTGATCCTTGATCAACCCGGTGCCGAAAAACTGATCGGTAAAGGCGACATGCTGTTGTTGCCTGGCAACACATCGGTTGCGCAACGTGTGCAGTCGGCATGGGTGGACGAAAGCGAAGTGCGCAAAGTGGTGGCCCACTGGCGCAGACAGGCTCCTGAAGTGGTGTACGTATCGGGCGTTGACGGCGAAGGCGCTGGTGGCAACGCAAGCGACAGCCTGTTTGGCGGAACCACGGGAGACGCTGATGACGACGAGCTTTTGCGTCAGGCCATGGACTTGGTGGTGCGCAGCGCGCAAGGGTCTACGTCAATGTTGCAGCGCAAGCTAAAGATCGGGTTTGCCCGCGCCGGACGCATTATGGACTTGCTCGAATCTCGCGGCATCGTGGGCCCAAGCGAAGGTTCCCGCCCTCGCGAAGTGCTGATGACCGTTGAAGAACTTGAACAACTGCAGATGGGCATCTAGCGCCGTTAATTTGCCAGTCAAAAAAGGCGTAATGTTTGCCTATGGCTGAACTAACCGAAATCGCATCCGGACTCCGTTTCCCTGAAGGACCAATCGCAATGCCCGATGGCAGTGTGATTCTTGTTGAAATGTTTGGCAAACGGATTACGCGTGTGAAGCCTGATGGTTCCAAAGAAATCATTGCAGATGTTCCCGGTGGCCCAAACGGAATTGCTTTTGGTCCCGATTGTGGTTTGTACATTTGCAACAATGGTGGATCATTCGGCGAAGTCGATTTTCTTGGCCTCACGTTTCCAGGACCAATGGTGGAAGCCGATTACATCGGCGGACGTATTCAACGCCTCGACATGGAAACTGGTGAACTAAAAGATCTATACACCGAATGCAATGGCAACAAATTACGCGGACCAAACGACATGGTGTTTGATGCACACGGTGGCATGTGGTTTACCGATCACGGAATTCGCCATGGTCGCCATGCCGATCTGAGTGGCATCTATTACGCAAAGACCGACGGATCAATGATTAAGGAAGTGGTGTTTCCCACCGACTCACCAAATGGCATTGGTCTTTCGCCAGATGGCAACACGTTGTATTGGGCAGAAACACACACAGGCCGAGTGTTCAAGTTGGCAATCACTGGGCCAGGCGAGACAGCGCCATTCAGCGCAATTGACCCATCCGCATGTCTTGTTGGCTTGCCGGGTGTTCAGTTATTTGACTCACTCGCCGTAGATGGCGATGGCAACGTATGTGTAGCAACACTTGGTTTGGAGGCTGCTGGAATCACGGTGATTTCGCCGGAAGGAGTAGTGCTCGAGCAAATTCCAACGGGCGACCCGCTCACCACAAATATTTGTTTCGGTGGGCCCGATTTCAAGACCGCGTACATCACACTGTCGGGAACTGGTCGCTTGGTGTCAATGCCATGGCCATACAAGGGGTTGAAACTCAACTTCTAAACAGCCTTCACAGGTAGGCTGTTTTACTGTGCAACAACGTTTTTACATCGAGACGTTGGGCTGCCCAAAAAATGATGTCGACTCCGACAAAATCATGGGCACGTTGCTTGCCGATGGCTTAGTTGCCACCGACGACCCATCACTTGCCGACGTGGTTGTGGTGAATACGTGTGCGTTTATTGAAGACGCCCGCAAGGAAAGTATTGACACCGTGCTCGCGCTTGAATCGCAGCGCAAAGATGGTGCGCGAATTGTGGTCACAGGTTGCATGGCCGAGCGTTATGGCCAAGAACTCGCCGATGCCTTGCCAGAAGTTGACCAAGTCGCAGGTTTTGGTGTGCCGGTGCAGTTCGGCAAGAAGCCAATTGCAGTGTCGAGTGCACCGATTCCTTCATTCGATTTGCTGAACTTGCCGCGACCAAAGTCGACCGCGCCGTGGGCATACGTCAAAATTGCCGAGGGCTGCGATCGCAACTGTGGATTCTGCGCGATTCCTTCGTTCCGTGGGCCACAACGCAGTCGTGACATTGATCAAATATTGCGCGAAGTTGACGAACTTGAAGTACACGAGATTGTGCTGATTGCTCAAGATCTCGCCAGTTATGGCAAAGACCGACCAAGCGAACTTGGTGCAGGCTCGATCGTTCCGTTGGTGCAGGCTGTGGCCAAGCGTGTTGCGCGTACGCGATTGTTGTACCTGTACCCAAGCGACTTAACCGATGAACTCATCGATGCAATGTTGGAAACCAACGTGCCGTATTTCGATCTCTCGCTGCAACACGTCAGCAAGCCACACTTGCGCCGTATGCGTCGATGGGGAGACGGTGCGCGCTTCCTAAAGCGTATTGAAGACATTCGCGCACTCAGCCCGCAGGCTGCGTTTCGCAGCAACTTCATTGTTGGTTACCCAGGTGAGACCGAAGAAGATCACGACCAGTTGTTACGGTTCGTTGAAGAAGCGCAGTTGGACTGGTGTGGATTCTTTACATTTAGTCCCGAAGAGGGAACACACGCGATGACTCAGCCAGATCATGTTGCTCAGTCGCTGATGAACGAGCGCATTGCCGAACTTCGTGAAATGCAGGACGCGATTACCGCGGCGCGTCGTGATGATCTGATTGGCGAGACTGTCAATGTGTTGGTCGACGAACGGGGCATTGGTCGCACGCACCGCGAGGCACCATCCATTGACGGCGTGGTGCATGTAAGCGACAACCTTGAAGTGGGCAAGTTCTACGATGTAACCATTGCCGATGCGATGGGCCCAGATTTGCTTGCAGACGGTGCAAATACTGATGCCTTTGATGGGGAAGAATAAAAGCCATGGCAACTGACCCGAACGCAATCCGCACGTGGGCAAACGCCATCACTGTTAGCAGGCTGTTGGTATCGCCCCTGATGTTTGCCATCATCCCCGATGACAACGTGGGTTCGTGGGCAGCAACTGGCTTGTGGTTCGTGTTGTGCCTAAGCGATTTGATTGATGGAAACCTGGCGCGCCGGCAAGGTGTAACGCGCAGTGGAGCATTTCTTGATCCGCTAGCCGACAAAGTGTGTGTACTCGGCGCAATGTTTGTGTTGGTCGATCGCGGAATGTTCAGTGTGTGGCTGGTGGGCATCATTGCCACACGCGAAATTGCGATCAGCCTGTATCGGGTGTTTGCGGGTGCAAAAGGCGTCAGTGTGCCAGCAAGTAAGGCTGCCAAGTTCAAGACGTTTGCGCAGCAAGTGGCAGTTGGCTTTGCGGTGTTGCCGTGGAGTGCCGCCGATTACAACTATTTGGCTAAAGGCTCACTTGTCATTGCCACTGTGCTGACGCTGTATAGCGGTCTGCAGTACGCGGCCGTTGCTGTCAGAGCACGCAAGCAGGTTTAACTGTGCGTTGCGACGTGGTTGCCATCGGTACTGAATTATTGCTCGGACAAATTATTGATACCAACTCGTCATGGTTAGGCGAGCAACTTTCGGCTGCCGGAATTGATTCGTGCTTGCAAGTCAAGGTTGGTGACAACTTGGGTCGCATGGTGAAAGCCATTCGCTCGACGCTTGATGACGCCGACGCGGTAATTATTTGTGGCGGCCTTGGACCAACGCATGACGACATTACGCGCGAAGCCATTGCCGAGATCATGGGCGTCAAACTGGAATTCAACGATGAAGTAGGCATGGCGATATCTGAAATGTTTGCCTCGCGCAATCGCCGTATGCCCGAGATCAATATGCGTCAGGCAATGGTGCCCGTAGGCGCGTCAATCATTGAGCAGCGTCGCGGAACGGCACCCGGGCTTATTTGCCCAGTTGGCGACAAAGTCATTTACGCGGTGCCAGGCGTGCCGTACGAGCTGTACGAGATGTTTGAGCGCGGCATTCTGCCCGACTTATTGCAACGATCGGGCTCTGCTTCGGTGATATCAAGCCGCACGCTGCGCACGTGGGGCGAAACTGAAAGCGGATTAAACGAGAGATTGTTTGATGTGATTGATGATCTTGAAAAGGTAGGAAACCCCACGTTGGCCTTTTTGGCCAGTGGTTGGGAGGGCATCAAGGTGCGCCTTACTGCCAAGGCAACGACAGCGTCTGAAGTTAATTCATTGCTCGATGAGTGGGATGCGAAAGTGCGCCACGCCGTTGGCGACATTGTGTTCGGGTTAGATAGCGACACGATGGAATCAGTCGTGCTTCAGATGATGCGTGAGCGCGGACTCACGCTTGGTGTTGCCGAATCGGTGACAGGTGGCTTGGTTTCGGGCCGCCTCACCAATATTGCTGGCTCAAGTGACGTGCTGCGTGGTGCAGTGGTGTCGTATGCCAGCGAAGTGAAGTTTGATGTGCTTGGCGTGACCAATGGTCCTGTCGTCAGCGAAAGCGCTGCAATCGAAATGGCAGTCGGTGCACAGCGCGTGCTTGGCTCGAGCGTTGGATTAGCCCTCACGGGTGTTGCTGGACCTGCTGGCCAAGAGGGAATGAAACCAGGAACGCTATGCGTTGGCTTGGCCATGCCCGACGGAACCACACAGTCAGCAATGGTGCAGTTGCCAGGCAATCGCGACACCATGCGCCAGCTCAGTGTGATCAGCGCACTCGATTTGTTGCGGCGCGCATTGCGCACGATGTAGTGAATACATAAAAAAAGCCCCGGCCGGAGCCGGGGCTTTTTCTTTACGCCTAATACTTACGCAGCGCGGTAACCCTCTGCATCCGAACGTGCAGTGGCGATGCCGAGGATCAGAAGTCCGTAGCCAGCCTTTGCAAGAATGTCGGAGATTGAGTAACCAACCTGAATAACGGTTGCTGATTCTTCCGTTGAAAGACTGAAAATCTTCGATACGAAAGTGGTGGAGTCACCGAGTAGGTAGAAAATTGGGTAGATAGTCCATGTGACAACCAACACGTAACGAAGGTTGTTGAGCTTCTTGCCAATTTCGCCGGTCTGTGACTTGAGCGTTTTGCCAATGGTGCCTGCGAACAATTCGTAGAGCACATAGAGCATGAACGCAAGTGAAATGAAGAACCAAACGTAGCGTTCGGTGCTGCCATGTTCTGCAACTTCTCCTGGGTATCCGGTTGCAATCATCAGAAGTGCTGCGACCACCAAACGTGGGGTGATCTTCTTAGCAACTTCCTTTGATACACCAGCCACCACAACAAGCTCTGCTACCAACAATGGAACGGTGAGTAGCCAGTCTGCGTAGCGGTAGCCCTCATTCCATGTGCCAGCGGCGAAGTTCTCGAACATTCTCCAGTAGTGATACCCGGCAACGCCGCAGATCACTGCCGACATGGTCACTGCGCTTCTACTGCGCTTCGGTAGTTAGCGGAAACGCGGCTACGTGAAATAAGGAAGAATACGAATGCGATACCTAGCGTTGCTGTTGCAAACGATAGGGCGTTGTACACCAGGTTGTAATTGCTTACAACTAGTCCGGTTGCTTCTGTCATGTTGATGTATGCCTTTCGGTCGGCCTAGAAATCGAATGATTCCTATGAAGAGCCAGTCCCATCTTTCCCCTCATTTGCCCGCTGTGCAAGCCATTGATTGTTACAGTCTTATGACAGATCGATTGCCCCAACAGCACCCCGACGCTGTGCGATAATGGGATATGACCCCAAAGAAGATCCTGCAGGCCACCACGCTCTTCGCGGCTGGCGCCAGTCTGGTGATGAGCATTTTTCTTTACTTCAGTGGAGACGAAGTGTTTGACCGTTTAAATGGCATTTACGTAGGCGTTTGGGTGCCATCAATTCTTTCATTGGGCACATTTTTGCTCGCGGGCCAAAGGGACAAATAAGCCATGTCTCAAGCAGCACTCTTCGGTTTTGGGTGTGTGATTTTCTTTGTGGTATTTACTGGGGCGCTGTTCTACGGAATGGCAACGGTGAAGGAAATAGCAGACCGATCGAAATAACGTCTTACATTTTTTGTGTAAGTCCGCCATCGACAACAAAGACTTGGCCCGTCGCGTAGGTGGTTCGCAGTAGGCCAAGCGTTGCTTCCACGCAATCATCGGGTGTGGCAGAGCGACCAAGTGGGGCAATAGCACGAACACCCGCATGCTGATCTTGCCAGTCCATCGTCCACGGGGTTTCAACAAGGCCAGGAGCAACCGCGTTCACCCGAACTGGACCACAGCTCTTTGCTAACAACAGCGTCATGTGATTAAGCGCCGCCTTCGACATGGAATAGGCGATCGAACTTCCGACTGGTCGAACACCAGCAATTGAGGTAATGGTGATCACATTGCCATCGTCGCTCTTCTTCAAAAGGGGCATCGCGGCTTTGGTAAGCGCCCACGTGCCCCACACATTCACAGCAAATGTCTTTTGGAAGATCTCGTCGGTGAGTGCTTCCAAGTCGTGATGCGCAACGAGTGAAGTCCAACCTGCATTGTTAATCAAAATATCAAGTTTTCCAAATCGCTTGATGGTTTCATCGAGCAAGTGTTGACCGGCATCTTTATCGCTGATGTCTGCCTGCACGTAAATTGCGTTCGCACCAATTTTTGCAGCAACGGCTTTTCCGGCATCAACTGAGTTTGCAGAGTTGACGACAACACTCGCACCAAGTTCGCCGAGTCGCAGGGCAATTGCTTCGCCAATGCCACTCGATGATCCAGTAACGATGGCAACTTTGCCGGTGAACTCGCTCATCATGACCTCGCCAATGGGGCTGTGAGGCATGTCGGTCCACCGTCGCCCTTAACCGCGACGTTGTTACCAGCGAACACATGAACCTCAACGCCACCTTCGCGAAGTTTGCCTTCAATTTCTGGGTTGCCTGCGGCTAGTACCACGACATTTGGTCGAATGGTCAAAATGTTTGCGCCTTGCGTGAGCATCTCTTTTTCGCTCACGGTGAACCACGAAATTCCGCGCGACTCCAAAAACTGCAACAGCCGAACTGGTGCAAGTGGTTCGTACACCACCGCTTTGTCGTGCGCGATAGGCGACAACACCGACATCAGGTGTAGCACTGCGCCTGGTCCTTCATAATGAGGAAGGTCGAACGAAAATACGTCAACACCATGTGGTGTGAGTAGCGCGCGTATTTGATCGATACCGGCCTGGTTTGTTCGATAGCCGTGACCGATGAGCAACGTTTTGGCATCGAGCCACACTTTGTCGCCGCCGTCGGCAAATGCCGGTTCGGTAAGTTGACCAAGAATCGGCACGCCAATGCGCTCTAAGTCGTTGCGAAACTCGGCAGGCTCGGGTGAGCGAACTGGCTTGGCCATGCGCAGCAAAATGGCGCCATGTGGCGTCATGATCATGGGGTCGTGCATGTATACGGCATCGACAAGGCCCTCAACTGGGGAGGCAACGTCAACTTGGCAGCCCAGACTTTCAAGCAAGTTCGTGAATTGTTCGTGTTCTTTCAGTAGTTCGGTGGTGTCGGGCATGCGCCAGAAACCCTCTTCTACGAATTTGCCAACGGTGGTTGGTGTACGAACAAGGACTCGTGAAAGTTGCGACACCATGTCTGGTGTGCCCCATATTGTTGAAGTATTCATGCTCCCTCAACCGTAGCAACGCAGCACCTACTGTGGAGTTGTGAGATTCGTACGCAAGATAATTGTGTTTACCGCTATCGCCGGAGTATTGGCTGGATGCGCGCTAAACGACACCCCAAGTGGATCGAACGTGGTTCCAAGTGGTTCGACCATGGTTGAACCAATATCTGACACCGTGGCTCCCGAAGTGGCTGATTCCACGCCTGAAACCGTGCCCACGACTGTTCCTGAAACCACGACAACACTTCCCGAGGTAGACCTTAAGTGTGTGACCATTTTGAAGTGCCAGTTTTCGTATCTTGTTGGTGCTGACTACTCACTTCTCAAGCTTGAATTTACCGATTTCAGTGTCGCCAATTTGCAAGGTGCAAAATTCGTACGCACAAACCTCAAGCAGTCCACGTTTATTCGGGCCGATCTTTCGAATACCGATTTCACGGGAGCAAATTTAACGAGCGCGAACTTCACAGGCGCAAATGTTGCTGGCGCTAATTTCACTAATGCCAATTTCACCAGCACAGTGATTTGTGGTCTTGACTTAGAGACAGCGATTGGGGTGACTCAAACCCAATTGAACGATGCGCAGATGTACAGGACGAAAGGCAATAAGTATTGTCCGTAGAAATTCAGCGCGCAGTTGATCGCACGCCGCAACCCTGGAAAAACGGACTGGGTGTGCAATACGAAATTATGTGCGATGGATCTCTTCCTGATGATTGGACGTGGAGACTTTCCACGGCGGACATTACGCAAGATGTGCCGTTCTCGGTTTTCCCAGGAGTGAATCGTGAGTTTTGTGTTGCCGACGGCAACGGAGTGGTGCTCACGATCAATGGTGTTGAGCACCGATGTGAACCAGGCTCAATTACGAAATTCCGTGGCGACGATGAGGTGCATGCAACGCTGATTGACGGACCAATGAAGGCACTGAATTTGATGGTGCGCGACGGGGCAGGGGAAAAACACCTGCATCTTGTGCGCGCCGGTGACTCAATAGGTCTGAATAGTCAATGTGTGCTGGTATCAATTATCGAGCAAGCAATTCTGGACATGTCTACAGGTGAGGTTGCATTAGACCGTCTGGACGCTGTGTTGTTTTTTGATCATGGGATTCGGGATACGAGTCATGTTTGTCAGGTAGCTCGTGGCACTGTTGTAGTGATGGCTATTGAGGGTAATTAATCTGCTTCGAGTCAGCAGTTACTTATTTGCGGGGATGTGCAAACAGAAATTGCAAGATTTGTTCGGTATAGCCATCAACCCATTGGTGAGATACCTCTTGGTAATTGATTAACTGAACTTCAAATCCGCTCTTGCAAATCCAATGGAATTTCTCTTTATTTGGCATTACGTATTCATTTGGCGAGATATTGCACTGGTTCACTTTCGTAAATTCGGCAATGGAGTGATAGATGGAAGGCGTTTCAAATTTTCCTCCTCCATGAAATGGAACAGTTGGATCAAGATTTCCATGCAAATGAATGACTGAAACTGGTTGAGTTGGATTGCATGAGTCATCTACAAGTGCTCCCGTGACCACTGCAACCGCGGTGATCTTGTCGGATAATTCACAAGCCAGCCTGTAAGCCATCATTCCGCCGTTGGAGTGTCCCATTGCCCATACACGACTTGCATCAATGGTTGCTTGTGATTCGAGGTAGTCAATAATGGTCGAGGTCAG
>LIAZ01000018.1 GCA_001438985.1 Acidimicrobium sp. BACL17 MAG-120823-bin42
CTGCAGATGGTAACGATTGAGGCGGGCCGACAATTGACGCATGTGAACGGTGTGCAGCACCAAAAGCATCGCATACATACATGTCGATTCCCTCGATCAACTGTGTTACAAATGCGGGGTCGTTGCCCTCTTCACCCGAATTAAACCTCAGATTCTCAAGTAGTTCGACGCCAGGCGCAAGTTGAGCAAGCCGCTCACGTACCGGCAGCATGGAATACTTCGCACTGGGTGACCCTTTCGGACGACCAAGATGGCTGGCGCACACAACATCTGCTCCACGACTCGACAGATACTCAATCGTCGGTAATGCCGCGCGAATTCGGAAGTCATCGGTGATCGCCCTCGCATCATCGGGTCCTTCCATTGGCACGTTGAAGTCCGTGCGAACGAGCACGCGCTTACCTGCTACGTCGCCAAGATCTTCTAACGATGGAACCCGAGACATTAAACGTAGTTACTTCGAAGCACCAATGTGCTTGATGAGATCAACGAGGCGATTTGAATAACCCCACTCGTTGTCATACCAACCAAGGACTTTGACAAGATTGCCCATAGCCATGGTGAGATCGCTATCGAAAACACATGAGTGCGGATTAGTGACTACGTCGCTTGAAACGATTGGCGCATCTGTGTACTCAAGTACACCTTTCAGCGGACCATCAGCAGCCTTTTTGAATGCGGCATTGATTTCGTCCTTCGAAGGGCTTGAATTTAACACTGCTACGAAGTCCGTAATTGATCCCGTGGGAACAGGTACGCGCAACGATGTGCCATCCAACTTCCCCTTCATGGATTCAAGAACCAGGCTTGTAGCACGAGCTGCACCTGTGCCAGTTGGAATGATGTTGATCGCTGCGCCACGGGCGCGGCGCAAGTCGCTATGTGGTCCATCAACAAGTTGCTGATCGCCTGTGTAAGCGTGAATAGTCGTCATCAGCCCCTTATCAACACCAAAGGCATCGTCGAGCACTTTAACCATGGGTACGAAGCAGTTGGTGGTGCAACTCGCGTTTGATACGACTTTGTGCTTGCTGCGGTCAAAGTCCTGATGATTGACGCCGTACACGAATGTCGCATCAGCTCCCGCCGAAGGAGCGGAAACAATCACGATTGGAGCACCCGCTTCGAGATGGGCGGCTGCTTTATCTCGATCGGTGAAGAAGCCTGTTGATTCAATGACTACGTCGACGCCAAGGGACGCCCATGGCAGATCCTTTGGGTCACGATGTTGGAGAACTTTCAGCAACTTGCCATCGATGTTGATTCCATCGTCAACTGGAAAAATGTCGTTAGGCAAAATGCCGAGTACGGAGTCGTATTTCAACAAATGAGCCATTGTTTTGATATTGCCAAGGTCATTAACCGCAACGATCTCGATTGGGGCTTGTGCAGCCTGCACCGCACGAAAGAAATTACGACCGATACGACCGAAACCGTTGATACCTACACGAATTGGAGTGTTTGCCATAGACGCCGAGATTAGCAACCACGCGTCTATCGGGCGATATCTCGGTGAATCACCCGCGGGTGGTGCCCTAATTGGATGAACTTTCGACCTAGCTCCTCCGCAATCGCTACAGATCGGTGCCTTCCGCCCGTGCACCCAATTGCAACCGTTAGGTAGCTCTTGCCTTCGGCCCGATACGCCGGAATGAGCATCCCAAACAGCGCATCAATCTTGTCCACAAACTCAATCGCGAGAGGCTGTTGAAGCACAAATTCTGACACCGGTTGGTCCAAGCCACTCAGTGGCCGCAGTGCTTCATCCCAATGGGGATTGGGAAGGAAGCGCACGTCAAATACCAAGTCAACATCAAGAGGTATGCCGTGCTTGTAGCCAAATGATTCAACGGTCAACTGCATCACATCTTTGCCGCCAACTTGAGCAAAGAGATCGTGAATCTGAGATTTCAGTTGGTGAACATTTAATGACGAAGTGTCGATGACCAGATCAGCTGACCCTTTGACCAGCTCGAGCATCGAGCGTTCTTTGTGAATTGCCTCTTCAACGCTGATTGTGGCGCTACTCAATGGATGCTTACGCCGTGTAGCTCCGTAACGCTTGACCAACTCAGATGTTGATGCATCAAGATACAAAATCCGCACCCGATGCCCCGCCTCGCGTAAATTGGCAACAACATCAATTGCGTTCGTTTGATTGGACGGGGTTCCAAGCACAAGGGCCAACTGCAGATCATCTGCTCCATTTTCTGCAAGTTCAACAACCTTGTCGACAAGAGTTATCGGCATGTTGTCCACCACGAACCAACCTAAATCTTCGAGGTCGTCTGCGGCCTGCGAACGTCCAGCACCAGACAACCCCACGATCAGCAAAATGTCGGCCACGTGAAAAGGTTATCCGTGTAGGTGTGTGAAGATGTCGCGGGCGACAGTATCTGGCAGCCAGCCAAGCGACAGCAAATTGTCGAGTGAAGCCTTCTTCACTGCTGCAACGGATCCGAAATGTGCAACCAGTTTCTTCTTTCGAGCCTCACCCAAACCTTGGATCCCATCAAGGGTTCCCTTCGTCATCCGCTTGCCTCGCAATTCGCGATGGAACGAATTAGCAAATCTATGGGCTTCGTCCCGAATCACTTGCAACATGAATAGCGCGTCACTGCCGCGAGGAACATCAACTGCTTCTGGCCTATTGGGTATGAACACTTCCTCAAGACGCTTTGCCAGAGAAGCAACCGGAATCTCATGTTCCAGCCCCAGCTCGCTAATCACTTCCATCGCAACACCAAGCTGTCCCTTGCCACCATCAACCAAGATGAGTTGTGGCGGATAGGCGAACTTTCCGGGTTTTTCACCGCGTTGCTCTATTGGCAAGTCACGTTCCGCAACGTATGCCGAAAGTCTGCGCGTGAGCACTTCCTTCATAGCGGCATAATCATCGTTTCCTGGTACATCTTTAATTTTGAATTTGCGATATTCACGTTTCATCGGCAGGCCGTCTTCTAGCACCACCATGCTGCCTACATAATCCGTGCCCTGAAGGTGCGCCATGTCGTAACATTCAATACGCAGTGGTGCTTCCGGCAGATTGAGTAAATCCTGCAATTCAGTAAGTGCACGGCTTCGGCTGTTGTGATCCGATGCACGTTTCATCCGATGGCGGGCGAATTCATCGGTTGCATTTTTTACGACTGTTGCGAGCAACTCTCGTTTGTCACCCCGAGTCGGAACGCGTATTTCAACTTTGGTGCCCCGTTCACTCGCAAGCCATTCTTCCATTGCATTCAGGCTCTCTGGAGCCTGCGAAACCAACACTTCTTTAGGAACGCCCAAAGGTGGCGCATCACCATAAATACTTTCAAGGATGCGATCCATCAATTGACCTGAACTCACATCTTCTACCTTGTCGAGAATGAAACCATTACGACCCATCACACGTCCGCGACGAACATAGAACACTTGTACAGATGCCTCGAACTCATCGTCGGCTATACCAATGACATCGATATTCTCGGATTGATCGCCAACCATTTGCTGCCGTTCGAGTGCTTTATGAATATGTGTCAGACGATCTCTGAACACCGCTGCACGCTCGAAGTCCTGCCGACTTGAGGCTTGCTTCATTTCTAATTCGATCTTGTCAACTATTTCATCGGAGTCACCATTGAGAAAACGCTGCAGATCATTTACATATTGTGAGTACAGACCCGCCTCAACGTTGCCGACACACGGACCACTGCATTTTTCGATATGGAACAGCAAACATGGGCGACCAAGTCTGTTGTGCTGCTTGAACACTCCGTTTGAGCACGTACGCACCGGAAACGTGCGCAGCACCAACTCCAATGTGTCCCGAATCACCCACGCATTCACATATGGACCAAAGTATTTGGTTCCCTTGCGACGCCTGCCTCGCATCACCATCGCACGAGGCCACTCCTCATCAAGGGTGATCGCAAGAAACGGGTAACTCTTATCGTCACGCAGTCGAATGTTGAAACGTGGTCGATGCTCCTTAATCAGGTTGTATTCAAGAATGAGTGCTTCAACTTCGTTACGCACCTCGATCCATTCCACGCTCGCTGCAACTGACATCATCTTTGCGGTTCGGGGATGAAGCGAATGTGGTTCAGCAAAATAACTACCTACGCGCGAGCGCAAATTGATTGCCTTGCCGACGTAAATAACTCCGCCCTGCTCATCCTTGAATTGATATGACCCCGGTGTGTCAGGGATAGGAATCGAGGGTCGCTGCACTGCCTACGGCTTCTTTTTCAACAACGGGCCGAGGAACTTGCCGGTGTAACTGGCCTTCACCTTTGCGACTTCTTCAGGCGTTCCCTCGGCAATGATTCGGCCACCGCCATCGCCGCCTTCAGGACCCATATCAATTATCCAGTCAGCAGTCTTGATTACGTCCAAGTTGTGTTCGATCACCAAGACCGTATTGCCTGACTCCACCAGACGACCAAGCACCGTCAGCAACCTACGAACGTCCTCGAAATGTAAGCCAGTAGTTGGTTCGTCGAGTAAGTAAATGGTCCGACCAGTGCTGCGCTTTGCAAGCTCAGCCGCAAGCTTCACGCGTTGCGCTTCGCCACCAGAAAGAGTTGGTGCTGACTGTCCCAAACGCACATACCCGAGTCCAACGTCGAGAAGTGTTTGCATGTGTCGACCAATACGGGGTTGGTTCGCAAAGAAGTCAACCGCTTCAGAGATCGGCATATCGAGTATCTGAGAAATATTCTTGCCCTTAAATAAAATGTCTAATGTGTCGCGGTTGTAGCGCTCCCCCTTACATACATCGCAGGGAACATACACGTCTGGCAAGAACACCATTTCGATCTTGATGGTTCCGTCACCGGAACAAGCCTCACACCTTCCACCTGGAACGTTAAAACTGAATCGTCCAGGTTGATAACCACGCACTTTTGCTTCGGGTGTAGTTGCAAACAGTTTGCGTATGTCATCGAATACGCCCGTATACGTTGCAGGATTAGAACGTGGGGTCCTACCAATCGGAGATTGATCCATGTCGATCACTTTGTCCAGATGTTGCACACCATCAACAGCGGTGTGTTTTCCTGGCGCATCCTTGGATTTATAAATCTTCTGCATGAGAGACGGCAACAGAATGTCGCGAATCAATGTGCTCTTACCACTACCTGATACACCGGTGACCGCAACAAATAATCCCAAAGGAATCTTCACAGTCAGGTTCTGCAGGTTGTGTTCGCGTGCTCCACGAATCGTGAGCCAATCCTTTTTCGGTACCCGCCTTTCTGCAGGAACTGGCACGAACTTCTTACCGCTCAGGTACTGGCCGGTGATCGACTTCCCGACTTTTTCGATTCCAGCAACCTCGCCGCTGTACACGACCTCACCACCGTGCTCGCCTGCTCCTGGCCCAATATCAACGATCCAATCGGAAGCACGAATCGTGTCCTCATCGTGCTCAACGACCATCACGGTGTTGCCGAGATCGCGAAGACGAACCAGTGTCTCAATAAGTCGGTGATTATCGCGTTGGTGCAAACCGATACTTGGTTCGTCAAGAACGTACAACGTGCCAACAAGTCCCGAACCGATTTGGCTCGCAAGTCGAATGCGCTGGGCTTCTCCACCGGCCAGTGTTGCCGCAGCACGTGACAATGTGAGGTAATCAAGCCCTACCGAAAGCAGGAATCCAAGTCGGGCATTAATTTCCTTCGTTATGCGCTCCGCGATCAACTTGTCGCGATCTCCTAGTTTGAGGCCCTTCAAGAACTCCGCGGATTTACCGATAGACAGATCGCAGATTTCGCTCAAACTCTTGTCATTAACTTTTACAGCGAGCGACGAGGGCTTAAGTCGCTGACCTTTGCAGGCTTTGCACGGTGCCTCACGCATGTAACTCTCAAACTGCTCGCGCGAATACTCACCCTCTGCGCTTTCATGCCGACGTTTAATCCACGGAACAACACCTTCATAAGACGTGCTGTATTCCCGCGAACGCCCGTAACGGTTCTTGTACTTCACCATGAGCGCATCACCTGCTCCATGCATGATGATGTTTTTGTTCTTATCGGAAAGCTTCTCCCATTTCTGATTGAGCGGAATGGAGTATTCCTCTGCTACAGCCTCAAGCATGCGCTGGAAATACTGAGTGTGCGCCGAACGCCATGGTGCAATAGCACCTTGCAAAATGGACAACTCGGGGTCAGGAACAACAAGTTCCTCTTCCACTTCATATCGAGTTCCTAAACCAAGGCATGTCTCACACGCACCAAACGGAGAGTTAAACGAGAAATTGCGGGGAGCCAACTCATCAAAACTTGCACTGCATTTCGGACATGCCATGTGCTGGCTGAAGGTGATGACTTCTCCTTGCTCATCAGTCTTGCCACTCATTATCTCGATTCCGGCAACACCGTCAGCGAGTTTTAGTGCTGTCTCAAGGCTGTCGGTGAGACGTCGATTGATTCCCGCCTTCTGCACCAGACGGTCAACGATGATGTCAATGCTGTGATTTTCATATCGAGCGAGTTTGTCGCCCTTTTTTAAGAATTCGGAAATATCAACTACCTGATCATCGATTCGCGCTCGCGAGTATCCCTGCCCAAGTAGTTCTCCAAGTAGGTTCTCATATTCACCTTTTCGTCCACGTACGACGGGAGCCAATACCTGAAATCGTGTACCGGCTGGTAATTCAAGGACGCGATCGACAATCTGCTGTGGCGTTTGTCGTTGCAAAGCAATGCCATCTTTCGGGCAATGCTGCACGCCGATACGCGCCCACAGCAACCGTAAATAATCGTAGATCTCTGTGATTGTGCCAACTGTTGATCGGGGATTTTTTGAAGCGGTTTTTTGGTCAATGGAGATTGCTGGGGACAGTCCTTCTATGACATCGACATCTGGCTTATCCATCTGGCCAAGAAACTGTCGCGCATATGCACTCAGCGATTCAACATAGCGACGCTGGCCTTCGGCATAGATG
Organism: Acidimicrobium sp. BACL17 MAG-120823-bin42; assembly: GCA_001438985.1. GTDB lineage: Bacteria > Actinomycetota > Acidimicrobiia > Acidimicrobiales > Ilumatobacteraceae > UBA3006. The sequence goes on from LIAZ01000018.1 coordinate 6,938, forward strand.
GTGTCAAACGCCAGACTGCTCTTACCGCTACCCGAAAGTCCCGTGAGTACGATCAACTTGTCACGAGGAACTTCAACATTGATGTTCTTGAGATTGTGCTCCCGCGCACCACGAACAGAGATCACTCCAGCGGAGTATGTTTGCTTCTTCTTTGCTGGAGGCATGCTTAGCAGACTACTTAACGACTACTTAGCGTCGCGAAGTTCGCGTCGCAAATCTTTCATTTCATCGCGCAGTCGAGCGGCATATTCAAACTTCAATTCCGATGCCGCGAGGTTCATTTCTTCCTCAAGGGTTTGAATGAGGCGGCCAAGCTCCTGCTGCGGCAATGACCGAAGTTCATTTACCACCTTTTCACGTTCACGGTCGCGACGGCCGTTCCTTGTGGTTGGTGTCGCTCCTTCGGACGGTCGCAGCACCGACAAAATGTCACCCACAGCCTTACGAATGGTCTGGGGATCAATGTTGTGTTCCTTGTTGTAGGCAATTTGACGCTCTCGACGGCGTTGTGTTTCTCCAATCGCACGATCCATGGACGGGGTGCGCTTATCGGCATACATCACCACTTGTCCATTTACATTTCGCGCAGCACGACCGATCATCTGAATGAGCGATGTTTCGCTGCGGAGAAACCCTTCCTTGTCCGCATCGAGGATGGCCACAAGTGACACTTCAGGCAAGTCCAAACCTTCGCGGAGCAAATTGATTCCCACCAGCACATCAAACTCCCCCAGTCTGAGTGCCCGTAAAATTTCAATTCGCTGGATCGTGTCAATGTTGGAATGCAAGTAGCGCACCTTAAGTCCTTGCTCAAGTAGATACTCGCTCAGATCTTCGGCCATTTTCTTTGTCAAGGTGGTAATGAGCACGCGATCACCCACCTCAACTCTTCCGTTAACCATTTCAATAATGTCATCGATCTGACCCTTAGTTGGTCTCACAATGACTTCCGGATCGACCAGACCTGTTGGTCTCACAATCTGTTCAACTACCTGTTGACTCGTTGCAATCTCAAACTTTGCTGGTGTGGCAGACAGAAACACACACTGGTTGATGCGCTGCATTGCTTCTTCAAATTGCAATGGCCTGTTATCCGCCGCAGATGGCAATCGGAATCCATGTTCAATCAGCGTCGCTTTCCTGCTGCGATCCCCTGCAAACTGGCCATGTAATTGGGGAATGGTCACGTGACTTTCATCCACGACGAGCAAGTAGTCATCGGGGAAATAGTCCAACAACGTGAACGGTGGTTCTCCAGGTGAGCGACCATCAATATGCATTGAGTAGTTCTCAATGCCATTACAGAATCCGACTTCAGCAATCATCTCGAGGTCATATTGAGTGCGCATTCTGAGGCGCTGTGCTTCGAGTAGTTTTCCTTCAACTTCAAATTGCTTCAGACGAACTTGCAACTCGTGTTCGATGCCAACGACTGCTTTCCTCATCCGTTCGTCGCCCGCTACATAGTGTGTTGCAGGAAAAATCAAGACTTCGTTCATATCATTAACGGTCTCGCCTGTAAGCGCATCAATAATGGTGATGCGCTCAACCGTGTCACCGAACATTTCAATTCTCGTGACAGTTTCGTCATAGGCAGGCTGTATCTCAATCGTGTCTCCACGCACCCTGAAATTTCCACGCCCAAGAGTCATGTCATTTCTGTCGTATTGCAGATCTACCAGCCGACGCAAGATACTGCGTTGGTCGTAATCAACACCGACATGCAGTTCAAGCAGGTTTCCTCTGTACTCTTCCGGATTACCCATTCCATAAATACAGCTCACCGATGCAACAACAATCGTGTCGCGTCGCGTGAGTAATGCAGCGGTGGCCGAATGCCTCAATCGATCAATCTCATCGTTGACCGAGGAATCCTTCTCGATAAACGTGTCAGATGATGCGATGTACGCCTCGGGTTGGTAATAGTCGTAGTAGCTAACGAAATACTCAACACGATTCTTCGGGAAGAACTCCTTCATCTCCTGAGCCAGCTGTGCAGCGAGACTTTTATTCGGCGCAAGAATTAAAGTTGGGCGCTGAACCTTCTCAATAGTCCAGGCAATCGTTGCCGACTTTCCGGACCCAGTGATTCCTAACAATGTCTGGAATCGATCTCCACGCTCTATCCCCTCAGCGAGTTGAGAAATTGCCCGAGGTTGATCACCAGCAGGTTGATAATCGGAGACAACAACAAATCGCTGTTGATCAACTGTCATTACTTACTCTTCTGCATCAAAGATCCAGCACCTGCCTTTGCTTCAGGAAGTGTTGCAAACCAATCCCACAAGTCATCAATCTGTGCCTGCAACTCGGACAACTCGCCATTGTTGTCAATCACTCGGTCGGCAACGGACAAGCGCTGTTCACGTGTCGCCTGGCTGCTCATTCTTTTACGGGCATCGTCTTTATTCATCTTGCGGTGGCTGACCAAACGCGAGATAGCTGTCTCGGGATCAATGTCTACGATCACCAATGCGGAAAAACCTGTCCGTGGATTCTCAACCAGTAGCGGCATATCCAAGACCACTATCTGTTGTGTATCGATCTGTTCGTGTACTTGACGCATGATTTCGTCGTTGATCGCAGGATGCATAATTCCGTTGAGCTGTTTCAATTTCTCAGCATCGTTGAAGACGATTTGTGCAACCTTTTGTCGATCCAATTCGCCAGACGGCAACAACACATCGCCAAACGCGTGCACCATCTTTTCTAGTAAAGGTGAACCTTTCTGCTGCAATTGTTTCGCAATGGCATCGCCGTCAATGATTAGCGCGCCTTTTTGAGCCAAACGCTGAGAGACCGAGGATTTTCCTGAGCCAATGGCCCCTGTCAAACCGATCAATTTCATAACGCCACATTAGGCAACTGTGTTGCGCTCGCCCCCCGACGAGCGCAACATCAGACCCCTATGCGCTTGGTGCTTCTGGAGCGGCGGCTTCTACCGTGGCAGCTTCTGCAGGTGCATCAGTTGTGGCTGCAGAGTCAAAATACTCGGCCCATGCTGCTTCACGTGCGCTGTCATCGCCACCAACCCAGTTGCCTTGATCGTCAACTTGGAATTGACCGCGATATTCCTCTGCAAGTTCGCCACCTTCGGCGGCCTGTTTGATCGACAAGCTAATGCGTCGGCGTGCGAGGTCGAGATCGATGATCTTGACCCACAACTCTTCTCCTGGCGTGACAACTTGCTCCGGCGCTTCGACATGATGTGCAGACATTTCTGAAATGTGCACAAGACCTTCGATGCCATCGCCAACCTGTACGAATGCTCCAAATGGAACCAACTTCGTAACGCGGCCATAAACCAGCTGTTGCACTTGGTGACCGTTGGCAAATTCTTGCCACGGGTCTTGTTGGGTTGCCTTCAATGACAGGCTGATTCGCTCACGGTCCATGTCAACTTCGAGCACCTTGACGGTTACTTCGTCACCGATATTGACAACAGCAGTCGGGTTGTCTACATGCTTCCATGACAATTCGGAAACGTGGATCAAACCATCCATGCCGCCCAAATCGACGAACGCGCCGAAGGCGACAACACTCGAAATGCGACCGCTACGAACTTCGCCAACCTTGAGATGCGTCAAGAACTCATCACGAGCGCCTCGCTGATTTTGTTCGAGCAATGTACGACGCGACAACACAACATTGTTTCGATTGCGATCAAGCTCAAGAATCTTTGCAGTGATGCGCTGTCCGATGTATGGAGCAAGGTCACGAACACGACGAAGTTCAACCAATGATGCTGGCAGGAACCCGCGAAGACCGATGTCGACGATCAGGCCGCCCTTAACAACTTCGATTACGAGGCCTTCAACGGTTCCATCAACTGCCTTAACCTTTTCGATGTCGCCCCATGCACGCTCGTATTGAGCACGCTTCTTTGACAACAACAAACGACCCTCTTTGTCCTCAAGAGTAAGAACAAGTGTCTCGATTTTTTCGCCCAATTTGACGATTTCGTTTGGATCGATGTCATTACGAATTGAAAGCTCGCGAGCAAGAATGACTCCCTCGGTCTTGTAACCGATTTCTACGAGTACTTCGTCGCGTGTGATGCGAACAACTGTTCCAGTTACCAACTGGCCATCTTTAAGTTCAACAAGTGTGCCGCTAATGGCATCAGCAAAAGATTGCGAGAGATCGCGCTCAGTGATCTGTCGAGGTGTGTAATTGCCTTCGGAATCGAAGGTTCCCATTGGTGGGGATTGCAGTGTCTGCAGGTCGGACATGATGTGTACTTTCGGTGGATAGGAGAGATGGTCCCTCTTGCGAGGGGCCCTACCGGCGGTAGGACAGGGTGTTTACGCTATCAGTGAGTGACCGAAGTGGCCTTTGCGATCACCAAAAACTCGGGCAGATCGATACTGCAATCCGCAAGCGAATACTGGCCCGGCTCTACCCCTGAAATAGACACAACTTCAAAACCTGTCTGCCAGAATGCCAACCGCAGTTCCCGAGGTGTGTAGCAACCGGTCCATAAATCAACGGTCCGAGGCTCCCCTGCCTCATTGCGGATTTCGGTGCTCTCATGACAGATCCCTCTGGTGGCATCAAAATGAGATGCTTCAAAGTGCTTCACCGCGAAATATGCATTAAACGCAGATAACACGACGACCCCGCCATCAACCAAACACGACCTAATTCCTTTCAGAATCTCGACATCATGCTGATCATCGAGCATCAAGCCAAACGCACCCTGGCACAGACACACAACAAGATCGAACCGATGATGCAGATCGT
>LIAZ01000019.1 GCA_001438985.1 Acidimicrobium sp. BACL17 MAG-120823-bin42
CAATCCATCACCACCAAGGTGACCGTTGATGACGTGACGGCCGTATGGTCGGGGTTGCGTCCTCTTGTCAGCAACGAGGATGGTTCTGCAGCCACAGGCAAAACAGCCGACCTTTCACGCAAACACAAGGTGAAGGTTTCACCATCTGGGGTGATCTCCATCATGGGCGGAAAGTTGACGACCTATCGAAAAATGTCGGAACATACGGTCGACGAAGTGGTGAAACATACGGGCAATGCTCGCAAGTGCAAAACAAAAAGTTTGTCGTTCATCGGTGCTGCTGGTTTTAAGCCATCACTGCTCAAAGGACCAGATGCTCATTTGGCCCAGCGTTTCGGCTCCGAGATGAACATGATCAAAGACCTCATTGCCGAAAATCCAACGTTTGGCAGACCTCTCATTGATGGTCTGCCCTACTTGCGTGCCGAGGCCGTATTTGCGTGTCGCAATGAGATGGCCCAAACGCTTGACGATGTTTTGTCGCGACGCACACGAGCACGCATCATCAACCGTCGCGCCACATTGGCTAGCGCTCGCAGCGTTGCCGAACTGATGGCTGGCGAACTGAACTGGGATTCCGCCGAAATCGATCGTCAGATCAGCGAATTTATTGATTCATGCTCACGTGAAGAAGCAGCCGGCATGGTCAGTGAAGCCGAGTTCCTCGCTTCTCAGTAATACTGCCGATAGGCGTAACCTCGGTGCATGACACAGCCGACCGAACCTATTGAGTTTGCTGGTGCTGCAGACGACATTGTCAGCAGATTTGCTGGCAACAACGATCTCAACGCTGCCGCTCTTGCCGCACTGAGCACCATTTGCCCCACCTCAACAGATGCGCAATCCACAGCCGAACACGGAAGAGATTGGTGGCCACTTGCCATGCACTGGGCATTGCAAGGCAAAACTCCACGCCGAGCCGGCGCGGTATGCACACCCACCAACTCCGCACAAGTTGCAGCGATTGTTGCAGTGTGCAACGCGCACGACCTACCGCTGACAGTTGCAGGCGGTCGTAGCGGAGTATGCGGAAGTTCTGTTCCGTTGTACGGAGGTGTTGTCTTAGATGTCACTGCGATGCAAGGAATCGTTTCAGTCGACACAGTTTCAGGAATTGTCGAAGTGCTTCCTGGCACCTTCGGACCAGACTTTGAAAACGAGCTGCAATCGAAGTATCAACTCACCGTTGGTCACTTCCCGCAGTCGTTCGATATTTCGACCGTTGGTGGATGGGTTGCATGCAGAGGTGCAGGCCAATATTCCACGCGCTACGGGAAAATTGAGGACATGGTTGTTGGCCTAGAAATAGTTCTGGCAAACGGCGACATCGTGCGCACTGGTGGTGCACCTGCTGCAGCAATTGGCCCAGATCTCACCTCGCTCTTTGTAGGCAGCGAAGGAACTCTCGGCGTGATCACCAAAGTGTGGTTACGTGCGCATCCCGTAGCTCAGTTTCAGGCGCGTGCCGCATATGTTTTCCCCTCGTTTGCCGATGGCATGCACGCATGTCGTGATTCGGTGCGCAATGGCGCAACACCTGCAGTGCTTCGCTTGTATGACGAAATCGAAAGCAAGAGATCACATGGGCTTGATGGAACACAGTGCACCTTGCTGGTGCTCGATGAAGGCGACGAACGTTTAGTGAAAGCAACCCTTGACATCGTTCGTGAATGCGCGATAAGTAATCGCGGAAGAGTCGGAGACGTTGAATTAGTAGAAAAGTGGCTGCATCACCGCAACGACACCAGCGGACTACAAGCGCTTACCCGCAAGGGATACATCGTGGACACCATGGAAGTATCTGCGCCATGGTCAAAACTGGAATCCATTTTTAATGACGTGCGAACGGCGTTCATGTCGGCTGTTGGGGCGCGTTCTGCGTCGTGTCATCTATCGCACAGCTACCTCGACGGAGCGTGCTTGTATTTCACTTTTGCCGGCGACAAGACCGATGCCGTAGAGGACAACTACATCGCCATGTGGAACGCAGGTCAACGCGCAGCAATTGCATGCGGAGCAAGTGTCTCGCATCATCACGGAATTGGCATCAATCGCGCTCGCTTCATGCAGGAATCGCTCGGCAATGCCATGCAATTGCTTCAGGGCTTGAAGGACACATTGGACCCCAAAGACTTACTTAATCCCGGAAAGATCGGGTTAACTTCGCTTCGAAACAATGGTCGGCAGGTGTGGCCATGAGCGTGCTCGTCATCGATGTAGGTACCACTGGCCTGCGCGCTGCTGTTGTTGCCCCAGACGGAACCATTGATCACCTCAATTACGAAAAATGCTCACCGATGTCTCCGTTTCCGGGTCTCGTTGAGTTTGATGCACTCGCGATGCGTGATGCGATTCTGCGTGTTGCGCGAATGTCGCTTGCCCAAGCAGGAAAAGTTGATGCAATTGGAATTACCACGCAACGAGCATCAACCGTTGTGTGGGATGCTCGTACTGGGATTCCGATTGGCCCTGCACTGTCGTGGCAAGACTTACGAACAGTTGGCGAATGCATCACCGCAAAGATTGAGCACGGCCTCACCCTTGCGCCCAATCAGACTGCGACAAAGGCATCGTGGATGTTAAAGAATTACGCGATTCCCGCAGGTGCCGAAATCAAGATCGGCACGGTTGATACGTGGGTTGCATCAGTACTTTCGGGTGGTGCACTGCATGTCACCGATCATTCCAATGCCGCTGTCACCGGATTACTTGATCCGCTCACACAAACGTGGTCGACACGATCGTTGTCGTTAATGGGTATCGATGAATCGATGTTGCCTCAAGTGGTTACATCAGGTGGCGTGGTCGGACATGCAACTGAACTAGATAGCGCACCACCAATTGCTGGAATTGTCGGCGATCAGCAAGGATCACTCATTGGGCAAGGTTGTATCGTGCCCGGAAAAACGAAGATTACATTCGGCACTGGTGGCATGTTGGATATTTTCACGGGTGCTGCTGCCCCGCAATCAGCCCAGCGAAGTACTGGTGGCACATTTCCGATCATTGCGTACAGCGATGCGCATTCAGTGAACTGGGGTGCTGAAGCCATCATGTTGTCGGCAGGCACAAACATTGATTGGTTATGCACCGACATGCAACTCATTGATACACCACACGAGAGCCACGAGGTTGCCGCACAGTGCAACACCACTGATGGCGTGGTGTATGTGCCAGCGCTGCTTGGACTCGGCACACCGCGTTGGGATTATGGTGCGCGCGGATCGCTATTTGGAATGACGCGCGGAACAAACCGCAGCCATATTGTGCGTGCCGTTCTCGAAGGCATTGCGCATCGTGGAACGGATCTCATGGAAGCAGCCGAAATTGATTCTGGACTGGCCATCACCTCTGTGCGCATTGATGGTGGGATGAGCAAGAACCCCACATTCGTCCAAGCGTTGGCGAATGCCTCCCAGCGAAATATCGAAGTGTCTCCCGTCACCGAGGCCACCACTTTGGGGGCAGCATTCCTGGCGGGTGTAGCAACGGGAACATGGAAATCCCTGTCTGAGGCTGTCAGTACTTGGATCCCAGCCCAGGTTGTCACCCCAACGGCCGCCCTAGATCGAGGTCAATGGACACAAGCCGTGAACCGAGCCGCGGGCTGGATACCCGAGTTATCTGCTCTTGACTTCTAGATTGTTAGCGCCCCATTGGGCAATGATTTGTCGGATTGTTGAAAGGATCTCACGTGACCAACGCGCAAGCACGCTCTCCGCGCAGCACGCCACCCGCGCAGCCAACAGAAGCAGACAAGCAACTACTTCAGTTTGCCCAGGGAGTCGAAATCGCCGCCCACGATCTGTACAAGAAGGCAGCTGACTCGGGAAAATTTGCAGGTGACGAACTTGCAATGATTTCCATGTTCGGCGAACACCACAATATGTACGCACAAGCAATTAATGGCTTGATTGGCAAGGCTGCAACGAACCAGCGCAACGAGTCGTTGTACTCCACACATGTTGGTCAACTTGGTTCTGCACAAACCGCATACAACGCGCTACGCAACGTGGAAAATACGTTGGCAGCAACCAATACCGACATCCTTGGACAACTACAAGGTATTGACGCAGCCCGAGTGCTTGCATCCATCATCACTGTAGAAGCACGTCAGGCTGCCGTCTTTGGAACACTTCCAGGACTCAACCTCTTAGTCGCTCTCGATAAGAGCGCGAACTCGCTTGCTCCCTCAATCCCACAAGCCTCAGAGGCAACTACTGAAACAACGGTGGCATCATGAATAACATCTCTCGTCGCGACGCGCTTCGCGTAAGCGGACTCACCGTATTCGGAGCAGCATTCTTGGCTTCGTGCGGCAAACAAGCTGGTGTGCAGGAAAGCGGAAACATCTCCTCAGAAGGTGTAGCAACTCCGCCTGCCGAACTACCTGAAGGTGTTGTCAATGATGTGGTGCTATTGCGCACTGCAGCATCCCTTGAGTACAACGCAATTGATACCTACACCGCAGCACTTGACAAAGGTTTACTGTCTGGCGAGTACGCAAAACTTACAGATGCAGTTAAACGATTCCGCGATGACCATCTTGCGCATGCCACTGCACTCAACGGTCTCATTGTTGCGTTGGGCGGAAAAGCGCATACATGCGCAAACGAGCGAATTGACAGGATTTACATTCAGCCGGCTCTCGAATTGCTCACAGCGAGTGACAACCCAGACATGGCAAAAGACGTGGTTGCTCTTGCTCATGCATTAGAAAATGTTGCAGCCCAGACATACCAAGGTGTTGTGACATCACTCAGTGCTCCAAACTTGCGTGCAGATGCAATTCGCATTGCTCAAGACGAGGTACGTCATGCAGTAGTTCTGGCACAAGTATTAAATGGTGGTTACGCCTCCGTTGGTCCAACCACCAATGAAGCCACTGGCAAAGCAAACATTGCGTCTGTGCCAGGCCCGTACGGTCCGCTCGCAGCCATTCCGCTCACAGTAGGTACACCAAACGCAGAGGGCCTGAAGACATCTCTTTCACTTGAGACACCAAGCCTCAACAGCCTCATCTACGACTACGTCTCCTGCTCATAACTCCCCCGTACACTGACTTCGACGGTGAGTAGGTCGGATGATCGCGGGTAATGGTGTTTACACCACTATCTGAGGAAAGTCGGGGCTTCACAGGACAGAGTGCCGGCGAGAGTCGGGTCGGGGCAACTTGACGCAAGGTTCAACAGAGAACAAACCGCCGATGATTGCAGTCGCAAGACTACGAAACAGGTAAGGGTGAAACGGTGCGGTAAGAGCGCACCAGCACGTGAGGCAACTTGCGTGGCTTGGGGCCACCATTCGAAGCAAGACCATGCAGTGGGCATGAGCGGTCCGTTCGTTTGTTGTTTACAACAAACAACCCACGGGTAGGTTGCATAGAGGGATGATCATCGATTACAGAACCCCGCTTATAGACCAACTCACCGTCACTTAAGCGTTGGTGTCCTTGACGTTCGTATAGGTCCAGTACAACAGCGCACCACCAATCAACTCGAGTGGAATGTTCCATAAGCCGCGGTCAAACACCGGTAGCGCATAATCCCCAAACTCGAACCCCCACAGCGGCCACCAAAACATTTCTGTGTTGGCAAATGCACCATCAAACACCAGGTGCAAGAACATGCCGATGACAACAGCCAGCATTTTGCTACGGGATTTTTTGCGCCCATACGTAATCAACATGACCGCAGCCATAATCGCCACCATGGTGACGACGCTGTGGAGAGGCCCTGCATGTCCGAGAAATACTTCGATCGCATCTGGCGCGAGTGCACCTGCTACAACAAGGCGGTAGGCAAACTTTTTGTCATGAAAGACAAACCAAATAGTGGCAACCGACGTGCCGATGAACCACAGAAACATGACTCCCTAAAATACGATAAAACTGCCACAATGCGGGCATTCAGGTAGTTCTTCTGCAGGCATGAGACGCATGGCATTGATCTCGCCTTGTGAAATATCAAGATGGCACGATCCACAGGTTGGACCCGTCAGGCGACACACTGCCCCGTCTGGACGATGCTTGCGCTTTGCTTCATACGTTGCCATCAACGATGGCGCAACAACAAGTGCTTGGGCGCTTCGCTGTTCGGTAAGAGCGGAAATTTCTGCATCAATCTTTTGCTTGGCCGAACTCAATGCCATCGTTGCAGCGGCCAATACGCTTTTGGCGGTTGCTTGCAGTGGGCTAAGTTCATTCTTTTTTAGTTCCGCAATTTCCACGACGCCCATGAGTTCAAGTTCGCGGTCGTCGAGCAAGCTTCGCTCGGACGTGACGGTGGCGATCTCGTGTTGAAGGGCTTCGGCTTCGCGTGGTGCAATAACAGTTTTTAATTGCTTGTTTAACTTGATCAATTTGTCATCGTGTTCGTGCGAGAAGCGATCAACTTTTGTAATTTCGGAATTCGCAGCAACGATCTCTGCATCGCACACTGCAATCTGTGCATCGATTTCGGCAAGCGATTTTTTAGCAATGTCACGATCAATCGCTTCTTGAAGATGAGTCACGCGATGTTTGGCCTGCGATATTGCAATATCTGTTGTTTGCACTGCGAGAAGATCGTTCAGTGCTGACATGATTATTCAACAACCGTTGTTACGGCCGATGGGGGCAGGCCATCAACGCAGTTGTACACCCAGTATCCACCTATCGGAACCGTGTTGACAGGACCAGCCGGGTAACGATCTTTGATGTACTGCTTGTCGGGCAACACGCTCGTCGCTGGCGTGCCGGCGATTGTTGTCGTAGTGGTTGTCGTCGTAGTAGGCACCACAGGCAACGCAGGTGGCTCGACGATGTTCACCACAACCGTATTGTCAACCACAACTGGAACCGTAGTGGTTGTTTTGCCTGGTTTTGCCGGTGCGGTGCTTGGAGGCACGGTTCCCGACACCACTTGTGCCAAGCATTCGTTTCCTGGCAAAAAGATTCGCTGAGGAGCCAGATCAACACGTGCTTCTGTCGCCACTGGTGCTGGAGCCAACGGCCAGTCGGAATTTTCATTAATCGGCACATTGCCAAGCGTGGTGTCCATCATTTGCTTCCAAATGCGTGCAGGATACATAGCTCCCTGAATTCGCCGGTATCCATCTGCTTTAACAAACTCGGGAATGTTGATCATTGGCGTATACGCACGAGGGTCTCCCACCCACACCGCAGTAGTTATCTCGCGAGTGAACCCGACAAACCATGCATTGGTGTTGTCAACTTGAGTTCCTGTTTTTCCGGCAGCAGGACGACCGCCTTCAAGTTGGGTTCGACGCGCAGTGCCAAACTTCAACACCCCCTTCATCGTGTCGACCGTGCGCAATGCAGCGGCTTCGGATAACGCTTGATCAGGATTTAACTCGTGTTGGTAGATCACTCCCGTTGAATCTTCGATCTTTTCAACAAAATACGGATCATGATGTACACCAAAGTTGGCAATGGTTTGTGCACCTGATGCCATATCAAGTGGGCTGAGCTCGTTTGCACCTGTTGACAGCGAAGCGTAAGGCTTGATCAGATTCAGCCTCTCCGCATCTGTTCCCCAAACAGGTTTTGGCAAGAAATCTGAGCTCATCATCCCGTACATCAACGCAACGACCTTTTCAAGACCGACAGCCTGGGAAAGCCGTGCGTATGCACAGTTGATCGACAGCGCAGTCATTGTGCGTAACGAGGCTGTTGGCCGGCTCACACCGTTAGAGATGAGGAAGGTTGGTTCTCGATCGTCTCCCGGATTAGGCAACAGGCACGGCAGAGTTCCATCAATCACATCATCTGGCAAGAGCCCAGCCTCCATTGCTGCAGCCAGAATAAACATCTTCACACTCGAGCCAGATTGCCGGCGACGCATCGCAACGTTGACTTCACTTACCAAGAAGTCGCGACCGCCCACCATGGCACGCACGCCGCCCGTTGCGTTGTCAATGGACACGACAGCGGCTTGAACATTTGCCGAGTTCTCAGGTATCTGTTCGAGTGCTGCTTGTTCGGCTGCTGCTTGTGCTGTTTTGTCAAGCGTGGTGTGAATGACCAAACCGCCATAAAACAGTTTCTTGTAACGCTCCTCGTATGTGACACCAAGGATGTCTGAACGATTGAGCAGATAATCACGAACCGCTTCAGAGAAGTATGTTCGCCCAGTGTCAGTAGCACGAGATATCTGCCGACGGTTAGTGGGGATCGGACAGTCGACATCTTCTAACGTGCGAATCCGTGGCTCCTCCCACCCCTTGCATGCAATCGATGCCTGCTCTGGAGTGATGTCTCCAACTTCCACTAAACGGCCAAGCACCTGCTTGTAGCGATACCGCGACGCATCTGGCCGAGTGAACGGGTCACGAGATGACGGTGCCTGAACCATGCCGGCCAAAAATGCACCTTGCAACTGCGAAAGTCCTTGTACCGAAGTTCCGAAGTACACCTCAGCAGCCGCCTGAAGCCCGTATGCGTTATTGCCAAAAAATACGGTATTCAAATAACGCTCAAGAATTTCATCTTTAGTTAATTGGCGTTCAAGCATCACGGCACCACGAATCTGCAAGAGCTTGAGGCGACTTCCCGAAATCTTGCCACCGAGCAATTCGTTTTTAATTACCTGCTGAGTGATTGTTGATGCACCCTGTCGTCCGCCACCTTGCGAATTGGCAAGTACGGCGCGACCCACGGCTCGCAAGTTGACACCGTCGTGCTCATAAAACACCGAGTCTTCAACGGCAATGAATGCATTGCGCACTGACTCGGGGATCTTGTTAATTGGCGTCTGTTGTGTGTTCTTGACTTGGAACACGCCCACTTGCTGGCCATTGACATCGAGCAAAATGCTGCGTTGCGCCAAACCTGAAAACTGAGAAAGTGAGACTGGCACCTCACTGTGCGCGTTGAGGATCCCCCAGGCCTGTGGCGCCATAGCGGTCACAGCGGCCGTGATTGCTAATGCTCCTGCGAGCATCGTGATCAGCAGGCGGATACTCAACCTCAGGTGGGGATTCACGTCGGTAACAACACTAATCTGCATCAATGGCATCTACTCGGCAGTTCCCCATTCGTCCATTTCGCTTCGGAATTCAAGCAAGTAGCACCCCCACAGGTAAGGAATGGGTCGAACTCGCAAGAAAGACCGAATCGCTTGGATACGGCGCACTCACGATGCCCGACCACTTCACTGATCAACTAGCACCGCTTCCAGCGCTCACTGCTGCTGCCATGGCCACCTCGACATTGCGCATTGGCGCATTGGTATGGGACAACGACTACAAGCACCCGGTCGTGTTCGCAAAAGAAATGGCAACGCTTGATGTGTTGAGTAATGGTCGACTTGATCTCGGCATTGGCGCCGGGTGGATGATCACCGATTATGAGCAATCCGGAATCGTGTACGAATCGGCTGGCACCCGCATTGACAAGATGATTGAAGGCATTGACATCATGAAAGGCTGCTTTGCGCCTGACCCGTTTTCATACGCCGGCAAGCACTACACCATCACCAACTACAACGGCATGCCAAAGCCCGTGCAAGGTGCGTGCCCACCACTACTGATTGGTGGCGGTGGCAAACGCGTGCTTACCTATGCGGCCAAAGTTGCCGACATCGTGGGTATCAATGCAACGTTGTCCGCTGGCGCAGTTGGGCCCGACGCTATTTCGACCATGACCGCAGAGGCCGTTGACGGCAAGGTTGACATCGTGCGTGAGGCTTCCGGCGACCGTATCGGTGACATCGAAATGAATATTCGTGCGTTCTTGGTCAACGTCACCGACGATGCACAAGGCGCAATCAGCAGGCTGGCAAAGGGAATGGGTGTTGAAGAGTCGATGGTGGCCAATACCCCATTCGCATTAATGGGCCCACCAAGCAAACTGATCGAAGATCTTCTCGCACGGCGCGAACGATGGGGCTTTTCCTACGTAATCGTTGGTGGTGAAGACGTAGAGGCGTTTGCTCCCGTGGTGGCGGCACTGGCTGGCAAATAGTTGATGGGATGAAGTGTGTTTAGGCACAACATGTCATAACCTAGAAGTCGGATTTGCCACAAGGGCACTTCCTCATTTCACGAAAAGAGAAAAGTTATGCGCGGTACCGTCAAATTCTTTAATGCAGAGAAGGGCTACGGCTTTATTTCACGAGATGGAGGGGACGATGTTTTCGTTCACTTCTCGAACATCAAGGGCGAAGGCTACAAGTCTTTGTTCGAAGGTCAAGCCGTTGAATTCGACGTTGCACCTGGTCGCAAGGGTGAGGAAGCACAAAACGTCGTCGTAATCTGACGAACTAAGAAAATACTCAGTCGATCGGATCGATCGGCGTGCTTAAACCACACGCCGATTCGATCTGCTCGGCGATTGCAAGGCAGTGAAGATCGGTGAAGCGAGACCCGATCACCTGGACACCCACTGGAAGCGAGTCGGCCATTCCGCCCGGCACCACCACTGCAGGAAGTCCAAGCAAGTTTGCGGGCAACACAGCGCGTAATTGCTGCAATATTCCCATTGCGTTTTCGACATTTTTAATGTCATTGTCATACACAAATGCTGGCTCTGTCCATGTTGGACAAATCAATATCGGGTGCTCCTGAAACCACATTGACCAACGTCGTGCAACACCGTTGCGTTGCATCTGCGCATTAGCCCACGTCGCAAAGTCGATCGGGGTCGTTCCATCTCTCGTGAGTTCGAGGAAACGACGACCTCCCTCACCCATCACCATGTTGAGCAATTCGAGTTGCAACGTCAGTTCACCATTCATCTGGATCAACCACAACAAACACGCAAGCTCAAAATCGGGCGGTGTTGTTTCAATAACTTCGTGACCCGTATTCGACAATGCATCTGCGGCGTTGCGCACTGCGGCTTCGATGCCAGGGTGTGTAGATCCGCCGGGTGGGTTTGCCATAACAGCGATGCGAGTTTTCTTTGTTGCTGAAAAATCGTCAAGCACAACAGGAACACTGATTGGGTCGCGTGCGTGAGCACCCGCAACCACACGTAGCCCTGCGCGCACATCGGCGATGCGTCGAGCCATCACACCTTGACCAAGCATCACTTGCGAACTGAGACCGAAATCTTCCACCGGAAACATCTGTGCATCGGGCACCACACCCTTGGTTGGCATGATCGAAGCAATGCCATTGCAATGAGCAGGGTTACGCAACGAACCACCGATGTCGTTGCCCAAACCAAGTGGAGACATTCCGCTTGCCAACGCTGCGCCTTCGCCACCGCTTGACCCACCCGCCGTGCGGTCTGACTTCCACGGATTCTTTGTGCGGCCATACAAAGTGCTGTCGGTGTGCACACGCAATCCCAAGTCGGGCATGTTTGTGCGACCAAGCATGATGGCGCCAGAGGCCTTCATGCGCTCGATCGTCGGTGCATCAATTGCCGGTATGGCTTCA
>LIAZ01000020.1 GCA_001438985.1 Acidimicrobium sp. BACL17 MAG-120823-bin42
TTGTTGGTGGCTTATTCCTACGACGAGTGATATTTGACCGCGGTATCGCAATGGCATTCATCATTGTCACCGTGATCAGTCTTGGATTATTGCTCGGCCTTGGCCGCCTACTCTCGCGACGAATCAGTCCTCAAACGTAAGCACCGATCTCGCTATTCGTCTCACTCTGACTGCTAAGTCAATTGCCTCAGACACATCATCGCTATTAAGAAACAGTCTCGTGTCGCCTGGATACTCCATGGCGTTTCTGAGTCTCCTCGTTTCCTGAAGGCCATCAAGCTCATCGCTTATTGAGTCGATCAACTTTCCTGCACAATCAAATACTGCAAAGTGTCCACCACGATTGGTTGCTCGATAGCCGTAGTAGTTCAATAGTGCCGCGCAGCTTTTACGTGTTGAGTCATAAGCCAGTTGAAATGCACCATGCATATCGGCGGAAACAGCAAGTGTTTGTGAACTCGCAATGTGGCGCGTGGCATCATCAAGCAGCACTTGAATTGTTTCACGTGATGTCGAAATCTCCTCGATCTTCTGGTCTCTAATTAGTTTGGAAACGTCATCATGCATGCATAAATGTGTGCACTACACAACTATGTAAGGACGACGCTGAACTTCCTTTTTTAGGGGATCGTTTGACGCTTTAGTCCACCAAGCAAGCGGACGATTAACTGCGTTCACTTCACGGTCGATCCGTCGAGATACGCGCGTACATGCCTTTGACACTTCAGAAAACTTCGCATCACCTAAAACCAGCAGATCTATATCCCCAGGTGCATTTCCTTCAACACCTGAGTAGCGCGCAGCCCATGATCCGAAAATAATGATCTGTTTCACCCCAGCCACTTTTAAAAACTCATCAGCAACTACATACTTGGGTCCAAAAGATCGCAGCAGAAGTTCGCAAAGCAACTGAGCATCTCGAGAAACCGAGGCGCTCACAAGTCGGACGTTGCCAATGCGACGAGACTTCACAATGTCTGCTTGCTCGCACCGTTCAATCTCCCTTTGCACCGTTGCAAGTGACACCCCGGTTCGATCTGCCAATTCGGTGAGGCTGAATTCCTGGGGGGCAGACCAAAGAACGAGTCCAACCACTTCAGCCTGTGCGCGCGACCGCAAGATGGGCAAAAGAGGCGGCGATTCTGGTTTCATTAAATGCAATATATCTTGCATTTAAAGGGATTGACCTGACCCCCGCTAGCCAATGATGTTGGTGATGGCGCCGGTCTCGGCTCCTTGCACCAACTTTGCGTACTTGCCCAACACGCCACTGGTATAACGCGGTGGGTTTGGCTTCCAACCCTTACGACGTTGAGCAAGTTCGTCATCACTGACAAGCAAGTTCAAGCTCTTGGTATGAACGTCGATGCGAATCCGATCGCCGTCCTTTACAAACGCAATTGGTCCACCGTCGGTTGCTTCTGGTGCAACGTGCCCGATACAAAAACCCCATGTGCCACCGCTGAATCGTCCATCGGTAATGAGCGCGCAGTCTGAACCGCGGCCCGCGCCTTTGAGCGCACCCGTAATGGCGAGCATTTCGCGCATGCCTGGGCCACCCTTTGGTCCTTCGTAACGAATGACGATGACTGTGCCAGGTTGAATTTCTCCTGCCAGTACCGCTGCCATTGCGCCATCTTCGCCGTCGAACACGCGGGCTTGGCCTTCGAACAACATTTGATCTTTAGAGAGTCCTGCAACTTTTACCACCGCACCGTTGGGTGCAAGCGAACCGGTGAGAATGTTGATTCCACCTTCACTATGAATTGGATTACTGAGTGGATGCACGACATCACCGTCTGGTGCTGGCGGATTGATCTCGGCAAGGCTCTCGGCCATCGTCTTTCCACTGCATGTCATCACGTCACCATGCAACAAACCTGCATCGAGCAGATGCTTGAGCACCACCGGCACACCACCAACGCGGTCGACATCAGTCATGTGATACTTGCCGCCCGGCTTTGTGTCGGCAATGTGTGGAACTTTTGCTGCAATGCGATTGAAGTCTTCAAGTTCGAGTGCAACTCCGGCCTCATTAGCAAGCGCCAACAGGTGCAACACCGCGTTCGTGCTTCCACCAAGTGCGCTGAGCACAGCAATGGCATTCTCGAATGCCTTCTTCGTCATAATGTCGCGTGGGTAGATGCCCTTCTGTGCAAGATTCATCACCGCAGCGCCTGCACGTTCGGCATCACTTTCACGACGCTTATCTATTGCTGGCGGTGAAGCCGTACCCAACAGACTCATTCCGATCGCTTCAGCAATTGAGCTCATGGTGTTTGCAGTGAACATGCCACCGCATGCGCCTTCACCAGGGCATGCTGCACGTTCAATTTCTCCAAGTTCTTCCTGCGACATTGTTCCTGCTGCACATGCACCAATTGCCTCAAACACGGTGGTGATATCGATGTTTTTTCCATTGTGCACACCAGGCATTGTCGAGCCGTTATACACAAACACGCTGGGCAAGTTAAGTCGAGCCGCGGCCATCAACATTCCAGGAATGCTCTTGTCGCAACCTGCGAGACCAACAAACCCATCGAAGCGTTCTGCGTGAACAACGGTTTCCACACTGTCGGTAATCACTTCGCGACTGACCAAACTTGCACGCATTCCTTCGTGGCCCATGCTGATTCCATCGCTCACGGTGATAGTGCCAAATTCAAGCGCTACTCCACCGTTGGCGCGCACACCCTTTTTTGCGCTATCGGCAAGTCGGCGCAGCGACGCATTACATGGCGTTACTTCGTTCCAGGCTGAGGCAATACCGATTTGTGGCTTCTGCCAGTCATCATCGGTTAAGCCAACTGCGCGCAACATTGCTCGCGCAGCGGCTTTTTGGTTGCCGTCTGTTACATCGCGGCTGCGTGGCTTGACATCTACTGGGGTTTCTGTTGGCTTAGTCATCGCAACTCAGGCTACTTGCGATCACTCAATCGGTGTATGCAAGTAACATTCCACGCGTTGTCACGCCAACCCGCGAACCCACCTGCGGCAATTGATCGGCTTGCAAACGAATCACAACACGCTCACCTGTCGACAGGGTGCCCTCGATAACGCCGTCATGACCGAAAAACTTTGATCCCACAATCTGCACCGGAACAGACCCAACCGCACCCTCGGGGACAATCGTTAGCTGCTCTGGTCGGACCACGATGTTTACCGGCCCGGCAGGACAAGCATTGGCAATGGGAACTGCATCGCCTAATGCACATTGAACATGGTTGCCCGCACCGACAGAAGTGCCAGCGATTACAAAGACATCGCCAACAAACTCTGCAACATGTTGCGATATGGGATATTGATACAACGTTGCCGGGTTAGCGATTTGCTGCATTCGCCCGCCAAGCATGACTGCAACCTGATCCGCAGTTGACAACGCTTCTTCTTGGTCGTGAGTAACCCAAATTGCCGTCGCGTTTGTTGCACGTAATGCACGAACGGTTTCATCTCGCACTTGTTCGCGCAAACCGGCATCAAGCGCCGCAAATGGCTCATCGAGCAGCACTACGCGCGGGTGCGGAGCAAGCGCACGCGCAAGGGCAACCCGCTGTTGCATTCCACCCGACAATTGACTTGGCCGATGCTTTTCATATTGCGCCAGCCCAACGATTTCGAGCACTTCTGTTACCCGAGCTCGTGCTGCAGTCGAACGTCGATTCTTCAGACCGAACGCCACATTTCCGCCAACTGTCAGATGCGAAAACAATGCACCATCCTGAGGGACAATCGTTACCCCGCGTGATTGCGGCGGAATGATCAAGCGTGAGTTTTCGGCAACAACTTCGCCTTCAACTTCAATACGTCCTTTGTCGGGTGCTTCGAACCCACCAATCAACCGAAGGAGCGTTGTTTTACCCACTCCCGAAGGACCGATGATTGCGGTAATTGATCGCTGCGGAACATCAAGGTTGACTGAGTCCAAAACAAGTCGATCACCATAATGATGTGACACATCGCGAATAGACAGACTGAGCGTCATCGCGCAACCCCATGCCTTGTTGTTGCAGTCAGCACTGCAACGGGGACCACTGCAAGCAAAATCATCGCCAACGCAAACGGGCCAACTGACGCGTAGTCAGATACCGAACTGAACTTCCAGATTTGTGTGGCAAGTGTTTCGGTACCAGTTGGACGAAGCAACAGCGTTGCCGGAAGTTCTTTCACAGAGGACAACATCGACAATGCGCCAGCGGCCATAATTCCTGGAAGCGCCAACGGAATAGTCACTCGTAACAGTGTCATCATCGAACCTGCCCCAAGGCTACGAGCAACATGCTCCAATGACTGCGTACTCATTGCAATAGCAGACCTCATTGACGCAACTGCAAGCGGTAAGAAAATGAGCACTTGGGCCAAGATCAATAGAGGCATCTCTTGATACAGCGGACGCAGGGTTCTGATGCCAAGATACACAATCGAAATCGCAATCACTATTCCTGGCAGCGCGTGCGCAACATACGTTGAACCTTCAAGAATTTGCGACGCTCTACCCCTGTAGCGAGCCGAGAGAAGCGCGATAGGAAGTGCCACAAGTGCCGTTACTACCGATGTGACTATGCCAATACCAAATGAGGTTGCGATCGAACTAATGACAACATCCCATTGCACTTGATTGCTCGAATCAAAACCCGTCCAGTAAATCGCTCGCCAAATTGGCACTCCAGCACCAAGTGCAACGAGCAATACAGCGCCAGTAATCGTTGCTATGCGCGCCGGAATTCCGAACTGAATATTTGTTGCGCGACGTACTCCCGAACCTAAACGAAACGTGTCGCGAGTAGAACGGACTCGGGCCTCAATGAGTGTGAGCACTAACGCCGCCATCAGTAAGACCGTTGACAAAATTGCTGCTCGAGACGGATTAAACCCGGCTCGATAGGCGCCATAAATCACCCACGTGAACACCTCGTATCGCATTGCCGCTACAGCACCAAAGTCGGACAGGACATACAACGCGACAAGTAGCGCTCCACCCGTTATTGCGGGGCGCGATTGCCCAAGTGTCACCGTTCGAAATACGCCAAACGGAGTTCTGCCAAGCGATAACGCAACCTTTTCAGACATTGGGTCACTGATATCCATCGACGCGATCACCGGCAACATCACGAACGGATAACACACAAACGTCAGCACAATAAACGCGCCAAGAAAACCACTGATCCCTGGAATCCACGAGACCCAAGCAAACGCCGCAAGGTACGACGGGATTGCTAGTGATAACGAGAATGCGATGATCAGCAACAGTCGTGGACGCAACGGCGATCGCGCCACAACCCATGCAGCAAAAACCCCGATAACAACCGATGCACTCGTCACTGTGACCATGAGCAGCAAACTTCGAAGCACAAGCTGAAGTGTTCGTGACTGGAAAAGTTCGTCAACTACTGCGGCAAACCCACTGGTAAATGCAGTTTGAAATAGATACCAAACAGGAACGAGGCTGAGGACCGAGGCAACGAGTGCGGGCGCTACGAGCGCAAACGGAGCCCGCGTCCTGCTACTCATTTAGTGAGCAAACCGGTCTTTGCGAGTAATTCTTGTGTCTCGGCTAATGACTTCAAGTTTGAAAGATCAATCGCAGGTGGATTTAGTTCTTCGATCGTCGGAAGTTCACTAAATGGAGCCACTCCTGCTGCCAACGGGTACTCAAACGTCTTGAGCCCAAAATACTCCTGCCCTTGCACTGACAGTAGGAACTTCACCAACTGATTGGCCGCGTTTGTATTTTTAGAAGACTCAAGTACACCAACACCAGCAACATTGATTAATCCACCGACATCACCATTGATGAAGTAGTGATTCTTAGCAACAACTGCATCTGCGCCTTCTGCTGCAATCTTTTCATACAGGTAGTAATGGTTGACCAATCCCAACGACACTTCGCCAATATTTACTGCATCGCGAACAGCGCCATTCTTCTCATACGGAACAGGCTCGTTTGCCTTGAATGCCGTTAGCCACTGCTCTGCTTCCGCTTCACCTCGAATGACTCGCAACGCAGTAACAAATGACTGCCATGACGCGTTCGTCGGAGCGAATCCGATCTTGCCTTTCCACATCGGATTCAAAATGTCGTCAATGGTGTTTGGAACTACTGATACCAACTCGGGGTTGTACACCGCTACGCGAGCACGCCCACTTGTGGCAACCCAACGATCTTGTGTTGAACGAAACCTGCTGTCAACCAAGTTGGTGATGTCAGATGGCAATGTGCTGAGCAAACCAGCATCTTCAACTGCACCGAGCGCACCTGCATCTTGAGAAAAATACACATCGGCTGGAGATGCATCACCTTCGGTGATGAGCAATGCCGCAAGCTCTCCCGAATCCGCATAACGAACTTCAAGTTTGATACCAGTTTGTGTAGTGAACTGCGAAAACAATTCGGCAACGAGTGCTTCACTTCTTCCGCTGTACACAACGAGCGGGCCAGTCGACGTTTCTGCAGATTCAGAACTGCCCGATGAGCAACCGGCAATCAGCGCTACAGCCATTGCACCGGCAATCAACTGTTTAACTCGGGCCTTCGTTTGCAACTGGTTCATAATCTGATTACCTTTCAGAACTGTTAGGTATGCCTAACACAATGTTAGGCATACCTAACAGAAAAACACAATTGACCCATTTGGCCATTACTGGGTACGGCGTGCCTGCAAAATCGCAGTGACCACTTTGCCGTCTGCCTTGCCTTGTGACGCCTTCATTATGGCGCCAACGAGAGCACCCATCGCCTTTTCTTCGCCCGCGCAAAACTTTGACCACGCATCGGCCTGTTGCGCAATTGCTGCGTCCACCATGGCCTCAACTGCGCTGGTATCGAGCGCTTCAAAACCTTTCGCCGCTGCAATGGCAACTGGGTCTCCTCCACCGTTGGCAACCATTTCCGACAAAATGGTTTTTGCTTGCGTGGCAGTAATTTTTGCATCACGTTCCATTTGCGTCAGCGTTGCGATGTCGCTTGCTGCAACTTTTGGAGTTGAGCCTTCTTCTGCAAATGCTTGTTGCACATACACCAATGCACGCGCTGCGTCGCCGCCTGCTTGTGCAACGGCAGAAACATATTCGTCTTGCCCGCGTTCAACAATGACGTACACCGATTCGCTTTCCTTATTCGCGCCAGTGAGTGTTGCAAGTTGTGCGCGGCGCGCGGCAGGCAACATCGGTAGCGATGCACGAATACTTTCGATCCATGCCTGATCTGGGTCAAGCAGCACTAAGTCGGGCTCTAAGAAGTACCGGTAATCATCGGCGTCTTCTTTTGTGCGCAATGTGTGCGTGCGACCTTCGCTGTCATCCCAGTGGCGCGTCTCTTGACGAATGGTTCCGCCCGATTCGAGCACATCAATTTGACGGCGAGCTTCGTAATCAATTGCTTTACCAACAGCGCGAATGGAGTTGACGTTTTTGATTTCGCAACGCGTGCCAAACGGTTCGCCAGGTTTGCGCACCGACACGTTGACATCGCAACGCATGGAGCCCTCTTCCATCTTTGCGTCGCTTGCTCCAACAGCCAACAAAATAGAGCGTAATTCTGCAACGTACTGACGAGCCTGATCCGAATTACGAATGTCTGGGCGCGAGACGATTTCAACAAGTGGAACACCAGCGCGGTTGAAGTCGACAAGTGAATAATCACTGCCATGAATCCGGCCACTAGTGCCACCAATGTGTGTTGACTTTCCCGTGTCTTCTTCTAAGTGGGCGCGCTCAATACCTATGCGCACATCGCCAGGCAACATCATGAAACCGTCAATGTTGATTGGCTGGTCGTACTGACTGATTTGATATGCCTTTGGCATATCTTGATAGAAGTAGTTCTTGCGGTGGAATGTGCTTGGTTGCACCGTGCAATTCAGCGCCAGACCTAAGCGGATAGCCAGCTCTACTGCGTGCTTGTTGAGTACGGGCAATGCGCCAGGTAGTCCAAGTGTTACGGGGTCGATATTGGTGTTTGGTTCATCACCAAAGCGGTTTGGGCTTGCAGAAAACAACTTCGTTTTTGTATCAAGTTCGACGTGAACTTCAAGTCCAACAACCATTTCCCAACCATTTGGCAACGCAGTGCTGTGTTGTGGGGCTGATGATGCGTTACTCATGACGCACGCTCCAGTTCGGCAGCCACACGGAACATGGTCGGTTCACCCAACGCCGGAGCAAGTACCTGCACACCCACAGGCATGTTGTGAGCACCCGTTCCAAAGGGAACGCTCATCGCCGCGTGTCCTGCAAGGTTGGTTGGAATCGTAAAAATGTCGCACAAGTACATGGTCAGCGGGTCGCTGGTCTTATCGCCCAGCGGGAACGCAACCGTTGGCGACGTTGGCGTCAAAATGACATCACACTTTTCATACGCGGCTGCAAAATCGTTGGCAATAAGGCGACGAACTTTAAGCGCCTTTCCGTAATACGCGTCAAAGTAGCCGGCCGACAATGCATAGGTTCCCAACATGATGCGACGTTTTACTTCTGCACCAAAACCTGCGGCACGCGTTGCGCCATACATCGAGTGCAAGTCGGCAGTTTCGACACGCATTCCGTAACGCACGCCGTCGTAACGAGCCAGGTTGCTGCTTGCTTCCGCAGGAGCAACGAGGTAATACGCGGTTAAGCAATACGACAACGATGGCAACGAGATATCAACAATGGTTGCCCCTGCTGCTTGCAGCGCTGCATATGCGGCATCCATTCGCGCAAGAACTTCGGGCTCGCATCCGTCTGGCATGTCGGCAAGACGGCCGATTCGCAAACCTGTGACTCCTTGTCCAAGCACACTGGTGAGCGACGGCATTGGTTGTGGCAACGACGTTGAGTCAAGTGGATCGTGACCACCAATCACTTCCATCATCAACGCAGCATCAGCAACGGTGTGAGTGAAAGGGCCAACCTGATCAAGGCTGCTGGCAAATGCCACAATGCCTTGACGACTGACCAATCCGTACGTTGGCTTAACACCAACGAGACCACATAACGATGCGGGTTGGCGAATACTTCCGCCAGTGTCACTACCCAAACTTGCTGCGGCAAAGCCAGCAGCAACTGCTGCAGCGCTTCCGCCACTCGATCCACCTGGCACGCGCGTTGTATCGAGTGGATTCTTTGTCGGGCCAAACGCAGAGTTTTCCGTACTTGAACCCATTGCAAATTCGTCAAGATTGGTTTTGCCAACCATGACCGCACCCGCTTGTTGCAACCGTGTCACCACCGTTGCGTCATATGGCGGTTTCCAACCTTCAAGAATTTTTGACGAACACGTGGTTTCAATGCCACGCGTGCACATGTTGTCTTTCAGTGCAATCGGCACACCTGCGAGTGGGCCTAACTTTTTGCCGGCTTTGATATCGGCATCAACTTGTTGTGCAGTGGCGCGTGCTTGTTCGGTGGTCACCAAGTTAAACGCATGAATATCATGTTCACGTTCGTTGATGCGCGCAAGATGGTGCTCTAATACTTCAACTGCAGAGGTGTTACCTGAGGCGATATCACGAGCAATATCGACAACGGTTGCAAAAGGTTGCGTCATTACTGCTCACCAAGCCCAGACGAAGGTGGCACTCTGAATCGACCTTCTTGTGCAGCAGGCGCAGCAGCTAACACTTCATCGCGGTCAACACCTGCAACGACCACATCTTCACGAAACACATTCTTCAATGGAAACGGCTGAGCGAGCGGAGCAACATTGGAAAGATTGAGCTTGTCAATGTCGGCAAAGTGATCGAGCATCCCCGAAAGTTGACTGGTCATCAACTCGAGTTCGGCTTCGCTCAGTTGCAAACTGGCCAACTTGGCAACCTTGGCAACGACTTCAGAGGTGATTCGTGCTGGGTTTGAACCTGTCGGCGGGGTGCTCACAACCCTTAATGCTATTGGTTAAGCGGGCAATTCTGATTGGGTGCGTTGTGGTTTAAGCAACACGCCAACCGATACAGCAAAGACCACAAGCGATACCCACTGATTCAGCCTCAAACCACCTGCAGAATTAGCCGGGTCGATTCGCAGACCTTCGTTGAAAAAACGGAACAACGTGTACCCCGCTGTGTAATACACAAATAGGTAGCCCGGTCGCCGCACCTTTTTATCAATCAGAAGCAAAAATATGGCAAGCGCAAGACACCACAATGATTCATACAAAAATGTTGGGTGAAATAAAGTGCCAACTGGGTATCCCGCTTCCTTTGTGTGAAAGTTGGATACCTCTAATCCCCACGGCAACGTCGTTGGTCGACCAAATAATTCTTGATTGAACCAATTACCCCACCTGCCGATGCTCTGTGCAAGGGGAAGCGCTGGCGCAACACACGTCAGTAATTCGGCTGCCGAAATACCTCGACGTTTTCCTTCCCACAATCCAACAACAACGCCAACTGCAATGCCGCCCCAAATTCCTAGTCCACCTTTCCAAATTTGGATGATGCGTTCGGGATGATCCCGAAACAATTGCCAATCCGTAATCACGTGATACAAGCGAGCACCAATTACACCAGTAGGAACACCCCACAGCGCAATCGCGCTCATGTCATCGCGTGTTCCAGTGCCGCGCTTTTCCAGACGACGACCGGCTAATGAAACTGCTGCGATCACGCCAAGCGCAATCATGGCGCCATATGCATTCAGTTTTAATGGACCAAGTTCGAGTGCGCCGCTACTTGGGCTTGGAAATGAAGCAAACAACATCATCTAAGCGGTCACTCGCTTTGCAAACTCAAGAGCACGTGTGTGAATCACATCTTTTTCATAATCCTGTGTTGCAACATGAAAACTGCGTTCGAGCATCACCTGTTCTGCCGTTCCTCCATACGTACCCATAAGAAACGCGCTTTCTTGTGGATTCACCACGTGATCATTTGTTGATGTGATGAGAAGTAATGGAATTGTGATTGC
>LIAZ01000021.1 GCA_001438985.1 Acidimicrobium sp. BACL17 MAG-120823-bin42
GCCTCCACCCAGGATCGCTTCATCCGCGGTCTAGACGACGTGGGCATCACGATGTCAAAAGGTGATGCCATCTCGAGTTTCGAGACGTCACGCCCTGCCTGGCTCAACCAGCGCTGAGGAATTTTGGCCCACTTTTTCGTCGATTTGACATGGGTTTTTAATTATGACTAATCTCATCATAATTATCATATTTCAACTGAACCTGCATTAGGAGAACCCCATGTCTGTTTTGCCAGAAGTCATTGCAGCGAACGATTCATACGCCAAATCTTTTGGCTCAAAAGGATCGCTCGCTCTTCCACCAGCCCGGCACTTTGCCATCCTCACCTGCATGGATGCTCGACTTGATCCCGCCAAATACGCAGGCCTTTCCGAAGGTGATGCTCACGTCATTCGCAATGCAGGTGCACGTGCAACTGATGATGCCATACGGTCTCTCGTTATTTCCTACAAACTGCTTGGCACACGCGAATGGTTTGTCATCCATCACTCAAATTGTGGAATGGAATTCTTCACGAACGATGTGATGAGCGGATTGCTCGCTTCCAGTCTTGAGACAGCGGCTCTTGGTGCAGATGGATTTACCGACGTTGGTTCAGGACCAGGTTCACCAGAGGGAAAGTACATCAACTGGCACACCATCACAGATAATGCTCAGAGTGTGACTGAAGACGTAAGCCGAATTCGCAATCACCCCTTGGTGCCGCGCAACATTCCGATCTATGGCTACATCTACGAAGTAGAAACTGGTCGACTCGTTGAAGTACCCGAGGCAACCCGGGCCGGCAAAGCCTCGTAACTACGCAGTAAGAAACGTAAACAAGTCGCGCAGTCGCGCGTCGTTTGAGAACACTTCAATGGGAGCCTGCGGCTCTAGACGTAATCCGCGTTGAATAATGCGGCACGTGGTGTGTTGGTTGTATTCGGCAAGCGTTACTGCCCAACCGTCTCGACCAGCGCGCGCGGTGCGTCCCGAACGATGCAAATACGTCTTGACATCTAGTGGTGGCACATAGTGAATCACTACTGCAACATCGTCAATGTCAATTCCGCGGGCCGCAACATCGGTTGCCACCAAGATTTTTAGCTCGTTCTTTTCAAACTTGCTCAACGCTTTTTCGCGCGCATTTTGCGGCATGTCACCATGTAGAGCCGATGCGTTTGCGCCGAGCTTTTGCAGTGCTTCTGCCACTTTGTCGCATACGCGTTTGGTATCGCAGAACACCACGGTCTGACCATGCGCTGCAGCCATGTTGGCAATGACGCGATCTTTGTCCATGTGATGAACTGCCAAAAACAAATGGCGCATCGTTCCTACCGTGTCGGTTGGCGAATCAATAGACACTTCCTTAGGGTCTTTCATATATCGCTTAACTAGGTTGCCCACTTGCCCATCGAGTGTGGCCGAGAACAACATCGTTTGATGCTCGCCAGTGACGTGACGCATGATCCATTCCACTTGCGGCATGAATCCTTCATCTGCCATGCGATCTGCTTCATCGATTGCAACAACTTGAATTGCGCTGAGATCACATTCATGTGACTTCATGAGGTCGATCAGACGCAGTGGCGTGGCAACGATGATTTCGACACCACGCTCGATATCCACTACTTGTTTGTGACGATCTGCGCCGCCGTACACGGCAAGCACACGGATGCCACACTCCTTGCCAATTGGCCCAAGCACCTCAGAGACTTGCAACGCGAGCTCGCGAGTTGGCACCAGCACGAGTCCGTGGGGCTTACCCGAGGCAGCAGGTGAAGAAATTTTCGACATCATCGGCACACCAAATGCCAGCGTCTTTCCCGAACCCGTGCGCGCACGACCACACACATCGTGGCCAGCAAGCGCCACAGGAATTGCCTCGGTCTGAATGGCAAATGGGCCAGCAAATCCCGCAGCAGCAAGCCCTGCGTCGATGTTGGCTGGCACTCCCAGGTCGGCAAATCCCGTTGGTGTGGTCACCGTGGTTGCCGGTGTGGAGTCATGTGGAGGAGGCGTCACGAGTGCTGTCACGCTACCAACCAACTCCGAGCACGGAAGAGATAGTCAGAAATAGTGTGCAGAGCCGTCAAAAACTTATAAAGTCACATTTCTGTATTTAACGACCTTAAGGAGGTGCTCATGCCAATCGACAATTTTCAGTCCGAGGAATCATTCCTGGAGAATCGCCACACCAGTATCGAGCCAACCTTCACGGGTCGCAAAGGAATTGCATACGACTGGCAGCAGTTGCTCATTCCTTCAGAGACAGTGTTTGAAGCAACGCTGCAAACACTGTTGAGCGCAATCGATGCAGGCGACCAGATGTCGCCGACTGCGTCGAAGTGAACGCACCAACTTCCGCAACATTTCAACACCCAAAACGCACCTTGGTGCTTGGTTGTGGATCTGTTGCGCAATGCGCGATTCCGTTGATGATTCGCGATCTTAAGTTTGATCCAAAAACCATCACGATTGTTGACTTCCGTGACAATCGACATCGCGTTGCCGATGTGCTGGCAATGGGCGTTGGTTACGAACAAGACCGCGTTACTCGCGACAACCTCGATTCGTTCCTCAGTGCACGCGTCGGTAGCGGTGACATTCTGCTCGACCTTGCGTGGAACATTGATGGCCCAACCATTATCGAGTGGTGCCGTGACCATGGCGTTCGCTACCTCAACACTTCGGTTGAGTTGTGGGATCCGTATCAAGACATGCAGACCACCACTCCACAAGATCGCACGTTGTATGTGCGGCACCAAGAGATGCGCAAGATGCTTGAGCGGTGGGGCTCAAACAATGGCCCATCAGCAGTAGTTGAACACGGTGCAAACCCGGGCATGGTGAGCCACTTGGTGAAACAGGCGCTTGTCGACATCACCACGGCATTGTTGAAAGACGGCAAAGCAGGAAGTCGGGCTGCAGGTTTGCAGGCCGCGCTCGAAGCCGAACAATTCAATGTGCTTGCACAACTCACCGGCACAAAAGTCATTCACATTGCCGAACGTGACACACAAATCACGAACAAGCCAAAAGAAGTGAACGAATTTTGCAATACATGGTCGGTTGAAGGTTTCTACGAAGAAGGCATTGCGCCTGCCGAACTTGGCTGGGGCACGCACGAAAAATGGATGCCAAAGAATGCGCACGAACATCACGACGATGGCCCGCGTAATCAAATCTGCATCGCTCAACCAGGAATGGAAACGTGGGTGCGCAGTTGGGTGCCAAGTGGACAAAACCTTGGCATGGTCATTCGCCACGGCGAGTCATACACCATGTGCAAACACCTCACGGTAAAAAACCCTGATGGCACCGATGCATACCGTCCAACCGTGCACTACGCCTATCACCCTGCCGATGTGGCAATTGACAGCGTGCTCGAGTTGCGCATGCGCAACTGGAAGATGCAAGACCGCGAGCGTATTTTGAACAACGAAATCATCAGCGGTCGCGACGAACTCGGCGTGTTACTCATGGGTCACGACTACAAGTCGTGGTGGACAGGTTCGTTGCTCGACATCGATGAAGCTCGCAGTATTTTGCCCGGTCAAAGCGCCACCACGTTGCAAGTTGGTGGCTCGGTAGTGGCCGCCGTTCGTTGGCTGCTCACCTACCCAACGGCAGGTGTGTGCGTGCCTGACGATTTGCCATGGCGCGAACTGTTGGCCTGGACTCGCCCGTACATCGGAGAGATCCATTCGGCTGCAGCCGACTGGACACCATTGTCCGAGCGCTTCGACCCATTCCCAGGGTTTGGCAACGACAACAGCCTGTTAGACCATTCGGACCCGTGGCAGTTTGCGAACTTCCTCAGTCCTACGCCTCGCTAAATACACCGCTAGGCTTTAGTCATCATGCAAGCCCAAGTATTGGACCTTCTACTTACATAACGGCGCCAGCCTCATATTCGCTGTCGCCGAAACCCTCTGAACCGAAAGGTCAGGGGGTTTTTTCATTACTCAGAAAGAAACCCAACATGGCCCCACAGCCCGTAACTCCAAAAAAGATGCACTTCGAAAAGTACACACCGTTCATTCCGGTAGTGCTGAAAGACCGCACCTGGCCGAACAACGTCACCACCAAGGCACCGTTGTGGTGCTCGGTAGATCTTCGTGACGGCAACCAAGCGTTGATCGACCCAATGGATCCCGAGCGCAAACTGCGCATGTTTAACACGCTTGTCAAAATGGGCTTCAAAGAAATTGAAGTGGGTTTCCCATCGGCATCACAGCCCGACTTTGACTTCGTTCGTTTGTTGATCGAGCAAGACCTCATTCCTGATGACGTCACCATTCAGGTGTTGGTGCAGTGTCGTGAAGATTTGTTGAAGCGCACATATGAGTGTTTGACAGGCGCAAAGCGTGCCATCGTGCACTTCTATAACTCCACTAATCCGTTGCAGCGACGCGTGGTGTTTGGTCTCGACAAGCAAGGTGTCATCGACATTGCTGTGAAGGCCGCAGCGCTGTGCAAAGAGTTAGAACACCTGCTCCCAGGAACTGACGTTCGTTACGAGTACTCGCCCGAGAGTTTCACACTCACCGAGCCCGAGTTTGCAATTGAAATCTGCGAGGCAGTGATGGCGGTGATTAAACCGACCAACACACAGAAACTGATCTTGAACTTGCCGGCAACCGTTGAGTGCTACACCCCAAACGTGTACGGCGATGTCATTGAATGGTTCATTCGCACGATTGCCAAACGCGAGACTGTGATCATTTCATTGCACCCACATAACGACCGTGGTTGCGCAGTTGCTGCAGCCGAGTTTGGTGTGATGGCTGGCGCTGATCGTGTTGAAGGAACGTTGTTCGGCAACGGTGAGCGCACGGGCAATGTCGACCTGATTACGTTGGCAATGAACCTGTTCGTCAATGGTGTTGATCCCGAACTCGATATCACCGACATCGATGCACTGCGTCGCGATGCCGAATATTGCAATCGTTTGCCTGTTCCCGAACGCCAGCCATACGTTGGCGACTTGGTGTACACCGCATTTTCGGGCAGCCACCAAGATGCAATCAAAAAAGGCTTTGAGGCGCTTTCCGATAACTACGACCAATGGGGTGTTCCCTATTTGCCACTCGACCCAAAGCATGTTGGCCGCAACTACGAGTCGGTGGTTCGCGTTAACAGCCAGTCGGGCAAGGGTGGCGTTGCGTACATCATGAAGGCAGAACACGGTTTTGACTTGCCTCGACGTTTGCAAATTGAGTTCTCACAAACCATCCAACACATCACCGAAGATTCGGGGACCGAGATCAGCCCCATGATGTTGTGGGATGCGTTTAAGCACGAATACCTCGCCGAATTGCCAACGTACAATCTGGTGAGTCACGAACTGAAGAGCGAATCACTCACGGGACACACCGAGATTTCGGCTCAGATCGACATCAATGGAACCCGCCGAACATTTATTGGCAAAGGCAACGGACCAATTGATGCTTTCGTTCAAGCCATTCGTGGACAGTTCAACAGCACCCTCGATGTCAAGGACTACACCGAGCACGCATTAGGCCAAGGCTCACAAGCCACAGCAGTTGCCTATGTTGAAACAGGTGACGACAGCGGACACAACCGCTGGGGAGTTGGTGTTGACCCCAACACCATTACGGCATCTCTGCGAGCTGTGCTTAGCGCATTCGAACGCCACGAAGCCTCTCGCAAACGTAAATAGTCCTTCAACTACTGTTGAGCTATGCGCGTAACCGTCGACTTTGACCTGTGTGCATCAACAGGTGGTTGTGTGCATCAGGCTCCAACGGTGTTCGAAATTCGTGACGACGGATTTCTCTATGTGCTGCAAGCTGAACCAGACGAAAGTCTTCGCGCACAAGTAACCGCCGCAGAAGAGCTCTGCCCTACTGGCGCGATTTTGATCACCGACTAATTCATACATGTCGTTTTATTCCAAACTCGATGCCGCGTGGGCAACATCACAATCTGCTTTATGTGTTGGTCTCGATCCCGACATCAGCAAACTTCCCCAACACCTACAAATTGATCCACTCGGAATTCAGAAGTTTTGCATCGACATCGTTGATGCCACCGCAGATGTGGTGTGCGCATTTAAGCCACAGATTGCCTACTTTGCAGCAGTTGGCGCAGAGTCGCAGTTGCAAGCAGTGTGCGACCACATTCGAACGCAGTACCCGCACATCGTCCTCATCCTCGATGCTAAGCGTGGCGATATCGGCGATACCGCAGCGTTGTATGCCAAAGAAGCATTTTCTCGCTATCAAGCAGACGCAGTCACCGTTAACCCATACCTTGGCACCGACTCACTCGTGCCATTTCTGACAACACCAAACAAAGGAACCATCGTGTTATGCCGCACGTCAAATGCTGGCAGCAGCGAATTTCAAACCCGTATCGTTAATGGAACATCGTTGTATAAACACGTTGCTATCGCAGCGGCATCAAAGTGGCGCGACATTGGCGACACCGCTCTTGTCATGGGTGCAACATTTCCTAAAGAACTGGCCGAAGTTCGCTCCATTGTCGGAAATATGCCACTGCTCGTTCCTGGAATTGGCGCCCAGGGCGGAGACATCACCTCAGTTGTTCGCGCTGGTCGCGATGAAGCAGGCACTGGGCTTGTGATCAATTCGTCGCGTGCAGTGTTATATGCGGGCAATGATCTCGACTTCGCCCAAGCAAGTCGTCGTGTCGCAGTTGCCACACGAGATGAAATTCGCGCCGCAAACAACTAGCCTGCACCACG
The DNA here is from genome assembly GCA_001438985.1 of Acidimicrobium sp. BACL17 MAG-120823-bin42. Taxonomy (GTDB): domain Bacteria; phylum Actinomycetota; class Acidimicrobiia; order Acidimicrobiales; family Ilumatobacteraceae; genus UBA3006. Next base: position 6,714 of record LIAZ01000021.1, read on the forward strand.
TGCCAAATCCCTTTTTATCCCCCGAATGGATTGCTGAAGCTCGAGTTATTCGCGCAAAGTACGAAGACCGCGCACCAAAGATTCCTGTTTCTATCCGCATGAATCAAGTGGTGAAGAACGTCCCATTTGGCGATGGCATCATCAACAGCCACATCGACACATCATCGGGCGAATTGGTGATGGATCTTGGCCACCTCGACTCTCCCGACCTCACGGTCACCACCGACTACGCGACGGCTCGCGCCATCTTCCTCGAGCAAGATCCACAAGCCGGCATGCAGGCATTTCTTTCGGGCAAAGTGAAGGTCGAAGGCGACATGACAAAAATGATGCAGATGCAAATTGCAATGCCAAAAGACGACTTAGCGGTTCAGGTTGCGGCCGAAATTATGGCCATTACCTCAAGCCTTTAACGCGAACTTGATCGCACCAGGCTGCCGGTAAGCACGGCTGCAGCAGCACACACCGCCCCAACCACAAGGGCGTACGAATAGCTGGTTACTTTGCCGCTGCTTTCCGTTATGTCGTGCACAGCAATCATCAACGCGCCACCCAACACTGCACCCATTTGCGACATCAGTTGTTGCATTGCACTTGCAACGCCCATGTCGCTTTCTTTCACCGACGCCGCCAGCAACGATGTCAGCGAGGGCGCGGCGATGCCCATACCAAAACCGGTGAGCGACAAACCCAACACCACAAGCCAATCGCTGTTGGGCGAATTCACCATGATCAACGCCACCATGGCAAGCAAAATCATGAAGGCACCGAGCATCCCGGTTTTTCGTTCACCTAATCGGCCCACAAAATATCCCGCGAACGGAGCAATTAATGAAAATGTCAACGGTCGAGAAATAATCAGCCACCCAACGTGTGAAGGTGTGTATCCAAGTCCGTTTTCAAGCATTTGTGGGACCAGCAGGAAGCTACCCATGTACGACATGTTCATCAGTCCTTGCGTCACAACGGGGAAAGCGACGTTGCGAGTCTTTAACCATTTCACGGGCATCAGCGGATCGGATGCACGTAACTCCACTTGATAGAAAGCCAACAGCGCAGCAATTCCTGCAACACCTGCGCCAAGTGTGGACACGCTCGACCAGCCCCATGAATTGCCACGATTAATCGCAAGCAATATCAACACTGCGCCGGCGCCCAGAGTTACCGAACCCTTCACATCAAACCGCACGTTGTCACGACGATCGGTTTCGGGAAGCAAACGAAATGAAAAGAATGCACCCAACAAACTCAATGGAGCTTGCACGAAGAATATGACTCTCCATCCAAATGCTTCAACCAATGGCGCACCAGCAACAACACCAATCACCGGTGCTCCTGCAGTAACGAAACTCCAGTAACCCAAAGGCCGCACGCGTTCGTGAGCTTTAAACATGCGGTTGATATAGGCCATTGCCGCCGGGCCAGTAGCCGAACCTGCTGCAGCACTCAGTGTGCGAAAGGCAATCAGCGAAATGTCGTTCCATGCAAACGCGCTGACCAAGGAAAACAGTGCTGCACCTACTAAGCCATACACAAACACACGCTTATGGCCCCACAAATCGCCAGCCTTACCAAACGCTGGCCCAACTACTCCAAACGCAAGTAACGGCCCGGTGATCGTCCAGCTCATCATGCTCACCGTGCTACCCAGATCATCGGCCACCGTCTTCAGTGACACCACAAGCAACGTGATGGTAAAACTGACGGTAAACACACTTGCAAGCAAGATCCCTAAGGTGGCTTTACGGTGCGTGAGTCGAGCCCGTGTTTTGATTCGGTGCTTCATCAACTGCGACCACGGGATTACCGAGATTTCATCAACGCCACCTGAGTCGATGACCCCTGCTTCATCGTCGGCAGATTGCGGAAGGATTTCCTTTGTCATCGGAAACTACGGAAACACAAGATCTACTGTGGCCCCGCGCGCAACCATGGTTCTGTTTTTTACTGACTTTCCTGCAATCACTGCTTGCTTCAATTTTCCGGACTGGTTTCCAGTGATTGCGCCAACCACAAAACCGGCCTCTTCGAGCCGCGCCTTTACGGTGTCAAGACGATTGCCCACAACGTAGGGCAACTCGACTAGGTCTGGTCCAAGTGAAATTGAATATGCAATTTCCGTACCACGAGCAACTTGTTCACCAGGAATTGGCGACTGGGCACCAATTAAACCTCTGTCGGCACCATTGCTTTTTGCTGCAGGGGTTTCAAGCAGTGCCAATTGCAAATCTGCAACAAGCTTCTGCGCATCCTCAAGTTTGAGCCCGACAAGTGTTGGAACTTGGCGAAGTGCTGGACCAACCGAGACCAGCACATCAACAGCAGTGCCACGCAGCAACTGGTCGCCGGGATTAAGACCTGGTTGTTCGGGAACACTCCACCCCATCACGACGCCTGCTGGGATTTCTTCACTGTTTGTCTCGCGCGCAGTGACAACAAGACCAAGCGCTGTCAACTGATCTAACGCCGATTGCGCATCAACACCTGCAATGTCGGGCAACGTTGCAAAGTTTGGACCTTCCGAAACAACGATGGTGAGCGTTTTACCTTCTTGAAGATCGGTTCCTTCACTTGGTTCGGTACGAACTACCGAGCCTGCAGGAATGTCGTCGTTGCGTTCTGTCACAATCACAACAGTCCAACCATTTGGCGCAATCACATTGCGTGCTTCGCCTTCGATCACTCCTGCAAGTGGCGGAACCGTGTGCGTGGGTTTGACGACAAATCGGAAACCAATCACGCCAGCGACGAGCAGTGCAATGACTGCACCGATTACCCATATCCGTTTGTGTCGGCGCTCTTCGCTTTCCGAAACAATGACGATTGGCTCATCCTTTGTTGCATCTTTGATCACCATGGTCGACGTCGTTGCGCTAGTAGTTGGATTAATTGGGCGCGTTACGTCTTGTGTTACGTCAATTTTTGGTCGAGTGATTTCGCCCGTATGCTCTGCTTCTTTTTGCTCAATCACTGCAGCAAACGATGCTGCCGCTAGCGGTTCGATTGGGGTTGGCAATGGCATCTTTTCTGCAATTCCTGCCAACGCTTTTCCAAACTCAAGTGCACTAAAGCGTTCGCGTGCATCTGGTCTGCCTGCACGCTCGAGCGGTGCAGCAATTGGTCCTAAATCTGCAGATACCGGCAGCAGTTTGCCCACGCGATTGGCCAGCGTGATTGCTGCTGTCTCTCCCACAAATGGAACCGCACCGGTAATTGTTTCAAGCAACGTCACTGCCAGTGAGTACACATCGCTTTGCGGCGAAGGTTGTTCTCCTGAAGCAATTTCTGGTGCTGCGTAATTTGCTTGCTCCACACTGAGTTGTTGTGCATCAACCATCCGCTTCAAGCCAAGGCCAGCAAGCCGCACTCGTCCGTCGTCTCCTAGGAAAATGTTTGCCGGACGCACATCACCATGTACCCAGCCTTTGCCGTGCAGGAAGTGCAGGGCTCGGCACACGTCCAAGCCAGCAACGAGTGCCTGTGATGGTGTTAAGCGCCTGCCACGATCAAGGATCTGGCGCAGAGTGCCACCCTGATAGCTCTCGAGGGCGGTAAATACGTATTGAGTGCCAGCAATGCTCTCGGTGCCCCAGTCCTCAATGAGGGCCAGCGACGCATGCGCCAACCCGGCAAGCAGCTGCGTTTGGCGCTTGAACAATTCGACGCCGTCAGAGGCGGTGAGCACCCCGGCATCTAGATCGACGAGCGACTCAGCAGCAGAGACGCGCAGGACCAGCCGCTTACGCGAGCGGATATCTGTTGCTTCGAACACATCGGAGTTTCCAGTGCCACTTCCAAGCGGTGCATCGATGCGGTATCGGTGCGCCAGCACGGCACCGATGAGCGAATTGGTTTCTGTCATGTGCTTCAAACTTAGTCGTTTTACCTTCAGCATGAACAGCCGACATCACTGTAAATCGGCGAGAATGGAGGACATGAGGCTTGATCCAAAACTCTTACTTGCAAGCATGGGAATATCAGCTGGCTTGGTGTTATTCATTGCAGGCTTCAACGTTGGACTCACAGGTCGCGAGGCAACAAACCTCCCCGACGCGATTGAAGCAATTTCACCTGGTGAAGGCGAACGCGTGTTACGACAATCACAAGTGATT
>LIAZ01000022.1 GCA_001438985.1 Acidimicrobium sp. BACL17 MAG-120823-bin42
TAAAGCTCGTACAGGACGCAACCCACAAACGGGTGCACCAGTCCAGGTACCAGCTTCAATAGCAATGAAGTTCACTTCAAGCTCAACGCTGAAGAGTGAATTGAATCCAAACCGTAAATAGCAATACCTAAACAAGGAGAAAATCATGGCAGCAAAGAAGCGCAAGAAGGCCGCTAAGAAGGCCCCAGCAAAGAAGCGTAAGACAGCTAAGAAGGCAGCGAAGAAGGCACCAGCAAAGAAGCGTAAGGCTACGAAGAAGGCAGCCAAGAAGGCTCCTGCTAAGAAGCGTCGCAAGAAGGCTGCAAAAAGGGCCGCTAAATAATTTAGCCCTTAGCCGATACGTAATCGGTTCGGAAAACTGGAAATCGGGGGGCTTCGGCCCCTCGATTTTTTTTGTATCACCACATGTGAAAATGAATTAAGAAAAATCTCCGTGCAGCCAACTTGCGGGAAGTTGTGCAAGGTCATCAGGTGTGTCGATGTCGAGTCCGAGTTGATCATGGGTGATCACTCGCACGGGTAATCCAAGCCGCTGTGATTCGGCCTGATGTGCCGCGTAACTGCCTGGGCCATAGTGAAACGTAAAACCTGAGCCCACGGGGATGACCAGCACGTTTGTTCCATCGCCATGTCGATCGGGAACAATCGTCACGCTGGTGGTGACGTCATCTAGATCAATGATCGAGAGAAGATCCTGCGGGAACGGCAGGTCGGAGTGAGCAATGAGTACCCACTCGCGCTTGTGCGACGCAGTGTCCACTCCATTTGTGACCGCGCCGTTTAATCCTGCAGAGTGCTGGCGAACCACCATTGCACCGCGTTCGCGCGCCCACTGTGCAACATCGTCGCTATCGCAGACAACAAAAGTGTCCATTCCTTCTGCAGCCTCCAACACCCCACCAGCGGTAAATGCGGCAAGGGAGGCTCTGTTTTCGGCCGAAAGTACCGATTCGAGCCGAGCCTTTGCGTTATTGAAGCCTTTAATGGGAAGTACCACGGCGCCGCGTGTGAGAGATGATCGATGAACGGTCACGGGCGTAGCCTACGGCCCTTGCCCACACTCGGGTGATGCTGTCGTAATGTTTGCGATGTGACGCAACGGGTGTGTGTGGTTGGGGCTGGTTCGTGGGGCACCACAGTTGCTGCGCTGACGTCACATAACGCCGCCACGACATTGTGGGCTCGCAGACCTCAGCTTGCAGATGAGATCAACTCAACGCATCTCAATTCGGCGTATTTGCCTGATGCATCGCTGCCTGAAGTACTGCGCGCAGACAGTGACTTGGCTCGTGCACTTGCAGGAGCAGATGTTGTTGCGATGGCGGTGCCTTCGCTTGGGTTTCGCGCAGTGATTAACGAAGTGAGCAAACACATTGGTGATCGAGTGCCGATTGTCAGTCTGTCGAAAGGTCTGGAGCAATCAACCTTCAAGCGAATGAGCGAAGTAATCGCAGATGTCATGCCCAACAACCCCGTAGCGGTGTTGAGTGGCCCAAACTTGGCAAAAGAAATTCTTGCTGGCCAACCTGCAGCGAGTGTGATCGCGTGCACCGATGTTGCAATTGCGCGCGAACTAGTTGCAGTGTTTAGTCGGCCAACGTTTCGTTTGTACACAAACCCTGATGTGATCGGTTGTGAAATTGGAGGTGTTGTAAAAAACGTGGTGGCAATTGCGGCGGGTATTTCGCAGGGCTTTGGTTTTGGTGAAAACTCGAAAGCCACATTGGTGACGCGTGGTCTTGCCGAGATGTCGCGACTTGGAGTGGCACTAGGCGCCCAATCAGCAACGTTTTCGGGCCTGGCTGGCATGGGCGACGTGATGGCAACATGTGCATCAATGAACAGTCGCAATACGCAGGTGGGTGTTCGTCTTGGCCGTGGAGAAAACATTGACGAAATTGTGGCCTCGATGAACATGATTGCAGAAGGAGTAAAGAGCTCGGCATCGGTGATCGAGCTTGCGCATCGCCATTCGGTCGAAATGCCCATTGCCGAGCAAGTAGCTGCGGTATGTGCCGGAAAGGTCAGTGCAGCCGATGCGCTTCGAGCATTGATGAGTAGGCAAAGCAAGAGCGAATTCGAATAAGTCGCTCTGTCGGTGTTTCGGCAATACTTGAGGCGTGAGCAACACCCCAGGATTGATCTCGTCTATTTCACTGAGTGCAACGGTTCGTCCGGCGGCACACGTGTTGGGTGTGCGCGCTGGTGGGTGGCATGCAATTGTCAACGAACGCGGATCAATCCGCATGGAAGAGCAACCAACTCCACTCGATTGGTATGTGGCTGCCGACGACAGGTGGCATGACCCAGCCAAGGAGACCACGGTGCGGCAAACCCGTCGCGCCGGTGTTCCCGTCATCGAAACGCGCGTGCGCATCCCAAGTGGCGATGCGGTGCAACGTGTGTATGCCGTGCCCGACCATGGCGGACTGTTGGTCGTAGAAATCAGCAACGAATCAACATTGCCGATTGCTGTGGCGTTTACACGCCCAGATGTGTTGTCGTCGCGCCAACCCAGCCCGCTTGGGCCCCAAGGTATTGATCTGCCAGAGGGCAGTGTGGTGTTTCCGGTGGCGCACGGTTCGACGTTGCGAGTTGCTCTTGCATCACACAAGGCAGTTGGTGGCACGGTCAACCTCGAGCAGTTGCCCACGAGCGAGCAACTGCAACGCGGTTGGCTCAACAGTGTTGAGCGTGCGGGGTATGCACTTGTTGCCGACAAGTCGCTGGCACCGCTGATCAACCGATTGCGCAGTGATCTGTTGGTGCTGAGTGGAAATCATGACAGCGAGTGGGGCGCTGATTTGGTTGGCCCAGATGCCGATGATGATGTGGCGTATGTGTTGTCGTTGCACGAACTCGTGCGGATGGGCGAAAAAGTTGATCATCATCTTGAGCGTTTGGTCGATGTGGTTGAAGTGCTGTTTCGGAAACACAAAAAAGCACCATCACTTGCGTGGGATGTTGAGCGAGCACTGTTTGCTGCTCGGTGCGTGTTGTGGTCGCTTGATGAACACCGTGCCGCAGACGACGTGCGTGCATCGCAACAGCGCCTCGCGCCAGCAGATGCGCTACCCAACGCTGCGCCCAAAGATGTTCGCGTGATTGCCTGGCTTGATGAGCAGTTAGTGAGTCCGCGCCGTGAAGGCGGGGCAGCAGTGTTGCGCTTTGGCGTGCCACGCATGTGGCTTGGCGCCAACATGGAATGTCACCGAATCGTTGCCTCACCAGAGCACAAGGTGAGCTACGGATTGCGTTGGCATGGCGAAAAGCCTGCAGTGTTGTGGGAGACGAGCGGGCCATTTGGTCTGCGACTTGATGCGGGTGCAACCGATGCTGCCTGGCATTCGGTTGATGCCACGGGTGATGCGTTGCTGGCGGGGTTTGTTGCACCGTGACCACGTTGCCAACAACTGACCTCGAGCGCCAATTGTTAAGCAGTGGTGCATCGAGTGTCATTGGGCTAGATGAAGTAGGTAAGGGCGCATGGGCTGGCCCATTAGTGATTGGCGCAGCTGTACTAACACTCAATGTGATTAACGCATCAAATGCACAACAACTCATGGGTGGTGCGCGCGATTCGAAGCAACTCTCAGAAGTAAAACGTGAAGCAATGTTTGATCATGTTGCGACAACATGTGGGTCATGGGCAATTGGCGCAGCATCGCATGAAGAATGTGATCGCTTGGGAATGAACAAGGCACAAAAACTGGCGACACAGCGTGCGCTCGAACAACTAGCGCACAGTGTCGACTTGCGTGCGTCTGCAGCAATCATTGACGGTAAATGGGACTTCGTTTCGCCCCATGTTGGCCGTGTTGTCACGCAAGTAAAAGCAGATGCATCGTGTCTGTCGGTGTCGGCTGCATCGGTGTTAGCCAAGGTGTCTCGAGACCGGATGATGCGCGAATTTGCGAGCGATTTTCCGATGTGGAGTCTGGATACCAACAAGGGCTATCCGTGCCCGAAACACCGGGTGGCATTGCAGGGTTACGGACCAAGTGCCATTCATCGGGTGTCGTGGGCGTTTATGGAAAATTATGTGCCCTGGCTCCACGCATCGTGAGCGTCGCGCAGCGGGGCTGACAACCGTTGCAAGTGTCGTTTGCTGACCGCGGGCAAGTAACACCGCACGGCAAGCCCACCTTGATGAGGTTGTGCAGCGCCAAAGTGCAGGCAGCGACTGAGTGAGCGAGAAAACGAGCAATTGGGGCTGGCGGAAAAACTGAGCCCAAGATCAGTTGCTGTGGTTGCACAATCCATTTCGTAGCCGGCTGGAAGTGTTTCAAAACCCATCACCATGCGCCGCATCATCCATAGTGCGCTCGGCCCAAGCACCGGTAGCCAATACATTTCGACATAGCGAGAAAAGACCGACGCGCCAGCCTCGTCGACCACAGGGTCGACCCATGGAACGACGACGATGGTTGGTGACGTGATGAGTTCGCGTGTGGTGTTCATGAGCACGATGTGTGCAGGGAGGTGGCTGCGTGGCACCATAAATACGGAATGAACGTGGTACAGGAATGACCGATTTCGCCAGCCTGATCGAGCGCGCACGCGAGACGGTGCGTGCAGCGCAGCGAATTACTGCGTTTACGGGTGCTGGAATCTCGACTGATTCGGGGATTCCCGACTTCCGAGGACCAAATGGTTTATGGACCAAGAATCCACTCGCCGAAAAAACCTCAACGTTGAGCTACTACCTCAATGATGCCGAGGTGCGAAAGATTGCCTGGCAGAACCGTGCACGCAACATGGCATGGGTTGCAGAGCCAAACATTGGGCATCGATCACTCGTGCAACTGCAACAGCGTGGCGTATTGCGTGCAGTGGCAACGCAAAATGTTGATGGCCTGCATCAAAAGGCTGGCAATCATCCCGAGCTGGTGCACGAACTGCATGGCACGATGCACGTTGCGGTGTGTTGGGAGTGCAAAGACTCACATCCGATGCGTGCTGCAGTAGAGCGAGTACTTGCCGGTGACGCAGACCCAAGATGTTTGCTGTGCGGTGGCATTTTAAAAAGTGACACGATTTTGTTTGAGGAGTCGTTGAAGCAAGAGGTGATTGAGGCAGCGCTCAAGGCAGCAGATGATTGTGACGTGCTGCTGGTGGTGGGGTCGTCGTTGCGTGTGTATCCGGCGGCCAACATTGTTCCGCGCGCAAAGGCCAATGGGGCACACGTGATCATCGTCAATGGTCAGCCGACTGACATGGATCGATATGCCGACATTGTGATCAATGCCGACATCGGCACGGTGTTGCCACAGATTGTTGAGTGAGCCAAACCGCAACAAGGCTCAGATCGTCAAATCCTGACTGAATTGGTAGGGTATTGGGCGGAGGTGCCCCCCATGGCCAGTTTTCGCGACTTACTTGCGCAAGCAAAAACACAGATCACCGAGATCGACACGAATGAAGCGGCGTCACGCATTACTGCAGGCGGAGTTGTGGTGTTGGACGTACGCGAGCCAGACGAATACGAACAAGGTGCGTTGCCCGACGCGTTGCATATCCCACGAGGTCACTTAGAAGCACAAATTGAAGGCCGCATTGTCGAAAAAACTGCGCCCGTTCTTGTGTATTGCGCAGGCGGTGTGCGCAGCGCATTTGCCGCAAAGACATTGCAGGAACTTGGCTACACCAATGTTGTCTCAGTTGCCGGTGGCTTCGGTAAATGGAAAGACGAAGGTCGTCCATGGCGTACACCTGCAGTGCTTACCGCAGAACAACGCAATCGTTACCAGCGCCACATCTTGCTGCCAGAAGTTGGGATCGAGGGTCAATCAACCTTGTTGTCAAGCAAAGTGTTGTTGCTTGGTGCGGGTGGGCTTGGTTCGCCTGCAGCGTTGTACTTGGCAGCAGCAGGTGTGGGAACACTTGGCATCGTCGACATGGACGAAGTGGATGCATCAAACCTGCAGCGTCAAATTTTGCACAACATCGAGCGCATTGGTGATCGCAAAGTGGAGTCAGCAAAAAAGACATTGCAGTTGCTCAACCCAGATGTCAAAGTCATCACCTATGACACTCGTTTACAAGCAAGCAACATCATGGAAATCATTGCTGGCTACGACGTTATTGTCGACGGCGCCGACAACTTTCCAAGTCGTTACCTGTTGAATGACGCCAGCATCAAACTGGGCATTCCTGTTGTGCACGGATCAATTTTTCGGTTCGAAGGAATGGTCACGGTGTTTGATCCAAAGAGCGGACCGACATATCGCGACATGGTTCCCGAGCCACCGCCGGCAGAACTTGCTCCAAGTTGTGCAGAGGCTGGCGTGCTTGGCGTATTGCCAGGAATCGTCGGCTCAATTCAGGCACTTGAGACCATCAAAGTGTTGCTCGGCCTTGGCGACTCGCTATCGGGTCGGATCCTTGCTATTGACACCACGGAGATGACGTTCCGCACGTTCAAATTGCGTCCAGATCCTGAAAATCAAGTGACATACGCCAACCGCGATCGCATTGAAGTTCGCGATTTGGAAGGCGCCTGCGCCCCGTGGCTTTCGCACTAGTTAACTAGTATTTAGCCGTGGTGTCACGGTCCTTTGCCATCGTTGGCGCCGGCTTTTCAGGTGCCGTGGTTGCTCGCCAATTGGCTGAAGCAGGGCACCAGATCACGGTGTTCGATACGCGGCCTCATGTTGCCGGTAACTGCTTTACGAAACGCCACGAAACAGGTGTGTTGGTGCACGTGTATGGCCCGCACATTTTTCATACCCAGCATGAACACGTGTGGAACTTCATCACACGCTTTGGGGTGATGAAAGCCTATCGACACACGGTGAGCGCCATGAGCGGTGGCAAGAAGTACCAACTGCCCATGAACTTAACGCTGATCAACGATTTCTTTGGCACCAATTTCACGCCTGAACAAGCCGAAGCATTCATCACCGAAAAGGCCGACAAGACGATTACGCACCCGGTGTCGTTTGAAGATCAGGCCCTGCGTTTTGTAGGTCGCGAACTGTACGAAGCGTTCTTTAAGGGGTATACCAAAAAGCAGTGGGGCGAAGAGCCAACGGCGTTGCCAGCCAGCATTCTTGCGCGACTGCCGTTGCGCTTTACTGCCGACGACTCGTACTTCAATCATCCGTTTCAAGGAATTCCAGAACACGGCTATACGCCCATCGTGGAAGCGATCCTTGATCATCCATCGATCACGGTGCATCTGAGTACCGCGTTCAACCCAAGTGGCGCACACGCGTACGACCATGTGGTGTGGACCGGACCAATTGACGCATTCTTTGGTTTTGCACACGGCCGATTGGGGTATCGCACACTCGATTTCGTGCAAGAAGTTCACGAGGGCGATGTGCAGGGTTGCCCGGTGCTCAACTATTGCGACGAAAGTGTTCCGTATACACGCATCACCGAACACAAGCATTTCGCTCCGTGGGAACATCACGACAAGTCGGTGACGTACACCGAGTATTCGCGCTTGTGCACCGAAGCCGACACCCCGTATTACCCAATTCGCCTCGTTGAAGAAAAAGATCAGTTGGTGAAATATGTCGAACGGGCTCGTGCACAACAAGGTGTCACATTCTTAGGTCGCCTTGGCACCTATCGTTATCTCGACATGGATGTGACGATTCACGAAGCTCTGAATGCGGCAAGCGGCATGCTTGACGCTCTTGCACGAGACAGCGCAATCCCATCATTTTTCACCGACCCACTCGGTGGTGCGTAATGACCCAGTTGTTGCAGCGTGTAGTGCTGCCGCTTGACACCACAACTGAACCGCTGTTGTATGCGCGCTTTACAGGTACCACGCGTGTGGTGCCAGGTGGGGCAGTGTTGCAAGACGGTGCGCAGGTGTCCTTTGATACGTCTTTTGGTGTGTTCGCTGCGGGTCGCTGGCGTCGCATCACCACCGTGAATTCACTTGCCGTGCGTGTTCGTGCTTCGGGCATTGGCGAAGCCCAGGTTGTTGCGGTAACTGGTGGAAACGAACAAGTTGTAGCAAGTGCTCCGCTGCCACAAGGTGAAGATTCGCCAATATTTGTTGAGCTTTCGCTGCCTGATCTGCAGTCAAGTACACCTGGAACATATTTCGTTCGCGTAGTGGCACGAGGTGGTGAAGTATGCATCACGGGTGGCGAATGGGTAAGTAACGATGTTGCGGCACATGATGTGAAGTTGTCGCTTTCCATCACCACGTTTAATCGCCAAGAGTACGTGCGTAAGACCGTGCACAATGTGCTTGAGTTAGAGCGCAGTCTCGATGCGTTGCGTGGCCGTGTACGTGTGTTTGTCGTTGATAATGCACGCAACGTCACATTTGATGCACCGGCAGATGCGCCACTACAAGTAGTGCCTAACGGCAACCTCGGTGGAGCGGGCGGCTTTGCTCGCGGGCTGATGGAGTTACGTAAACAAGGCTGGGCAACGCACGTGTTGTTTATGGACGACGACATCAACCTCGAGCCAGAGGCACTGGTGCGCACCATGGCGTTGTTTGCCAATGCGCGCAACCCAAAGTTGTGTGTGCACGGTGCAATGCTGAGCGAAGAGCGCCCATGGATGCAGTTTGAGGCTGGGTCGGAGTATTCGTTCCGCTCCATTTATCCGTTGCGCGCGATTGGACGTGAGGACGATTTGCGTGAACGCGCCATTGCTATTGCAGATGCGCCAGAGATTCCTTTTGACTACACCGCCTGGTGGTACACGGCGTTCCCGATTTCAATTACCAACGACAACCCGTTGCCTGTGTTTGTTCGTGGTGATGATGTTGCGTTTGGTTTGATGCACACGGGTAAACACAGCGTGACATTAAACGGTGTCATTGTGTGGCATGCCGACTTTGGCCTGAAGAACAATCCAAGTTCGTTGTTTTACGAATCGCGCAACATGGCGCTAATTGATACTTTGATATTCGACAAGCATCACTGGTGGAACTTGGCATATCGATTCGCTTCGTTTGGGTTCCGCAACTTGTTCTCCATGCGCTATGCCAGCACCGAATACATGCTGAAGGGCTTGCAGGCGTATCTTGCAGGCCCAGGTGAATGGATGAAAGTTGATCACGCGGCATTACACGATGAATTGCGCCAGTGTGCAGAAGAAAAGCCAGCACCGTTGTCGCCAGAGCTTGTATCAATTAGCCCACGCAAACCACGACATAAAGCACTGCGTGCAATTGGGTTTGTATTTGCAGTGTTATTGCTTGGTGGGTACATCATTCCGCGCCCATTGCGCTTGCGTGGTTTTGGTGTTGCACCAATTGATGCACGCGCAGTTGGTATCTCCACGTTGCGTAATCGCATTTTGTATCGCCATGATCGCATTGGCGATGGCTATGTAGTCGAGCGCGACACCAAGCGATTCTTTTCGTTGCTTGGCCAGGTGGTCAAATCTGTTGTGGCTATTGCCGTTTCCTATCGCCGCCTCAAACGTGAATACCGAGCCGCATATCCAGAAATGGTGAGCAATGCTGCGTGGGAAGCGCGGTTTACTGCTGGGCTGACGCGCTAAGTAGCGCCGACCACGTTACGCGGTTAATTACGCCCGTCTGCTTGATACCAACGGATTTCTGAAAGCGTCGCACGAGGCGCTGCGTGCTGGGACCAAACACACCATCTGCTTTGACCTTCACCTTCAACACACGTGCAAGCGCAGTTTGTGCGGTTGCCACCGTTGCGTGCCGCATGCCTCGTTTCAACGAAAATTTTGCAGGGTCGATACTGAGAACTGAAAGCACCGCTTCGTCAGCAATTCCATCAACGGGGAAACCATTATTTGTTTCAAGCTGACGGACCCATTTCACCGTGCCAGGACCAAACACACCATCAATTTTCATCCGCTTCTTCTTTGGCAGGTTGAAGTATGTGTTCAGTTGCCGTTGCAGTACCTTCACATTGTCTCCACGGTCACCTCTCGCCATTGGGACAGCGAGTGGAACAATGGTTGCGGTGCCACTTGCAATGGCGCCGTTAGCGCGTAGCGCATCGAGTTGATTGCGAATAAACAAAGCAAATTGTGCACGACCGGTATTGGTCAGGTGGACATCGTCGCGGAACCAGCGATTCTGTGATGGGTCGCTACTTGCAGCGTTCCAATCCAGTACCGACACATTCGGGTAACTGATTGCCGCATTGGCAAGCACTGCATTAGAAAGTGCATAGTCACGCGAACTGCGACGTGTAGAGAGATTGATGAAGACCACGCGTTGTACGCCACGTGCGTTGAGTGCGTTGACTACTTGATCCACGTCTGATTGCAGGGTATTGGGGTCGTCGTTGTAACCCAGTTGAATAATGGCGACATTTGGGTATTGCTCAGGCGTGAGTGAATTGATGATTGAGGTTGCATCGGGTTGACCAATTGCGGCAGCGACACAACTCGGCCCAACCATGCAGCGATTTGCAAGCGCCTGATAATTCACTGATGGATATGCAGGCAGCACCGATGCGTTGAACTCGGCCCGGATGCTTTCACCGACCGAGTCACCAATAAACAGGAACGACCCCACTGGTGCAGCATCAAATGCTGGGCCGACAATATGTGTTGTTTCAAACCATGGTGCCGGAATGTCGAATGTGGTCTTGAATGTCCAACCACTTACGGTCACGGTTCCTGCAGTTCCGTTGATATTGACTGATGTTGCATATCCATTCCAGTCACCACCAAGGCCATCGTGATTAGTAACCACCGAGACAAGGGTGCCAATTGATGGGTATCTGGCTTGGATTGTCGCTGCCGAAAATACGCGGGTCCACACGAGCAATGAGTTGACGGGGTCACTCGCTAGGTCGCCAGGATCTACTTGAGCGGGGAAGGTGCCACCTGCAGTACGTCCACCGTTGCTGGA
>LIAZ01000023.1 GCA_001438985.1 Acidimicrobium sp. BACL17 MAG-120823-bin42
GCCGACATTATCTTGACGTACTTTGCGCGATGGTTCGCAGAGACGCAGCAATAGGAGTAACCGTGACCATTCCGTTTTGTGATCCTCTCTTATGTCTGTCCGCAGGATGTACCGCAACGGTGTGCACAGGAAAAGCAATTGCCTCCAACCATGATTTTTATGCGCGTTCTTCGGCGGTCATCCCCGGGGGTGTTAACTCATCGATTCGCGCGTTTAAGTCGGTGGGTGGCGAGCCGTACATCGTTGCCCGAGGCGAAGGCGCACACATCATTGATGTTGAAGGCAAGCGATACATCGATCTCGTGCAAAGTTATGGCGCCGTTATTTTGGGTCATGCGCACCCAGCAATTACGCGAGCCTTGCAAGCAGCAGCAGTGGACGGAACGTCATTTGGTGCTCCAACTCCGCGCGAAATGAAATTGGCTGAGGCGATTCGTGAGCGTGTGCCAAGTTGTGAGCGTGTTCGCTTAATGAATAGTGGAACCGAGGCAACGAGTACTGCGGTTCGTTTGGCTCGTGGTGCCACAGGTAGAAAACGAATTATCACGTTTTATGGCAACTTTCACGGTGCAACGGATGCACTGCTCGCCGCTGGTGGAAGCGGAATTGCAACACTTGGAATTCCGGGAACCGCAGGTGTCCCAGAAGAGGCAGTAGCAAACACTTTGGTCGTGCCGTACAACGTTGTTCCTGAAATTGGAACAGATGTTGCAGCAGTAATTGTTGAACCAGTCGCCGCAAACATGGGCGTTGTCGCACCAGCGCCAGGTTTCTTAGAAGGACTGCGAGCTGCATGTGACAAAGCAGGTGCGCTGCTTATTTTCGATGAAGTGATTACCGGATTCCGAATCGGTCCAGGCGGTGCTCAGGCCAAGTATGACGTTAAACCCGACATCACATGTTTTGGAAAAGTAATCGGTGGAGGATTGCCAATTGGCGCAATTGGCGGATCGAAAGCAGTAATGGAAAATCTCACGCCACTTGGCAAAGTGTTTCATGCAGGCACGCTTGCAGGGAATCCGTTGGCAACGGCTGCTGGTCTTGCAGCACTCAACGAACTCACACAAGACGTATATATGGAGTTGGGTGCACGTGCACGCACACTTGCGACGTTGCTTCGCGATGCGTGTTCAAGTGCCGGAATCGTTGCGCAATTTCCTGTTGTCGGAACCTTGGTGGGTGCATTCTTTGGAGCACATACTCCAACCAATTTTGACGAAGCGAAGCAAACAGACGAGCAGATGTACGCCCGTCTGTTTCATGCGATGCTGGCCGAAGGTGTGGCGATGGCGCCTGGAGCATACGAAGCATTGTTTGTTGGGCTTGGCCACGATGACGCAGTGATGCAACAACTTGCAGAGCGCACACATCGTGCGGCATTAGCCGCAACACGCGCGTAATAGATTGAAGTTATGCGCTATTTTTTCACCGCAAAACTGTGGGTAGCACTTGGCGCATTGGCTGGTGCGTCTGCACTGTTGTTGGTGTTGTTGCTCGTAGTCAATAATGGCGGTTCGGCCCAGCAATCACGGGCGCGCGTTATTGACTTGGTTGGTGCGGTTGCTATCGCCGAAGTGGGCGAGGGATGGCAGGTGAATAACGGCAAAACCAGTGGAGATATTGCGCTCACACTTGATGACGGTCGCACGATGCGCATTGTTGACGGAACCCCCGCAGAAGTGACGTGTCAGATTCCTGTTGTGTCGTATGCATGTGTCATGGTTGCCGACACGTTGGGAACCGGTGTTCTGTGGTTTGCGTTAGTGCCAGCAGATGCAACAAATGGAAAAGAAATACTAACGCTGCCAACTCTTGTCGACATGTTGGACGCCGGAGATTTGGGTGTGTTGAGCAATGGCTGGGTAGTTCCACTTGCAACACCAACCCTGCGTAACTGTGAAACCGAAACGAGTTCGCTGAGAGACTTCATCAACAAGTTCCCAGATGGGACCGCTATATCAATGTTGAACTTGTACGAAGATCAGATCACTGAGGTGATCTGTACGTAACTATTTTGTTGCGGCGCGAGCTTCGGAGCCAACAAAAGTAGGTGGCTTCGGCAACATGGTGAAGTCTTTATCGATGGTGTCAAAAGACGTCGATCCACCTTGGAGTGCCGCAAAAATCTCTGATTCAGGCGAACACCATGTTTCGTATTCTTCAAGCCATTCTTCACTTGTTCGGTCGGCTCCACTCAAGACGTAGCGCGTGTGGCATACAACGCCGAGAATTTCGTATTCGGTGAGTCCACCGCCAGCTTTTTCGCCTTGCATTGGCATTGGGTTTCCGTTGTACGAAAGAGGTGCATGTGCACCACCCTCGCGATTTGGATCGCCGTAATAAGGGAGTTCTGCAGAGACAAATGCCTGACTTCCGGTGTACACAAAGTTGAGCATGTCCTCAATCTTTGGGAATGTCTTCATCACCTCGCCACCCGACAACACGCGACCTGCTCCACCTTGACCGGCCGCACCATGGCAACCTGCACATGATCCATATATTTCTGCGCCCTTCGCCATCGGACCTTCAATGACTTTTTCCTCTGGACTCAGTGAAATGAGGTACAACATTGCCCACAACGGCAGAAGACTCAAGGTTGCCATGGCCCAGAATGGAATTTTCTTGCGCGATTTGGCTGCCACAACATATGACGGATCTGGTGGTGGAGGCGGTGGCGCTGCAGAAGCCGATGCAACAGTCTGAGGAACTGCAGAAGTTGCAGAAACAACTGCGGGTGCTGTCTCTGCGGTACCCGAACTCGCGCCACCAGCCGCAGCCTCTCGTCGTTCCTTCGAACGCTTGAGTAGATGTTCGGGTATTTCAGTCACAGTGTTCCTCGTGTGTATCGCATGTCAGTGAGGGGGACACCCTCGAAATGATCCGACCCCACTCTAAATCATCGAGTGTGGTCCGTCTCAACACTAGGGATCAACCGTGGTAATTCATAAATTTCTTGATCCCGTTTACGGGCCGAGGCTGGTGGTTAACGTCACAGAGTCGCACGAATGCACAACCTCGCTCCTTACGCCCTTTCGCGGATTACCCGACTAGTCTCAATTGTGTTCTGACGAGGAAAGGGAACTCTGCGAACCATGTTGGCAATAGACATCCTTCGGTGGCCGGGTATGAATCAAGCACTCATTGCCTCGATCACCTTCACTGCTGTGCTTGCTTATGGCGTGGTCTGGGTTGGCAAGCGTCGCCCTGTTGATCGCACGGCAACATGGGGCGAGGCGATGTTTGGCTCTGTGTATGTGTTTGGCGTGATGTTCGTGGCGTTTGGAGTGATACCACATCAGTTCATTGAGCATGCCGATAAAAATCTTGGCTGGCGCAAAGACAAGCTGCTCTTTGGGCCGTTTGATCTTCTCAAGCCACAGGCGTACGGAGGTCAATTTCCGTTCACGCTGAGCTACGAGGCAATTCGTGACACCGTTGTATTGGTCATCCACGTTGTTCTGGTGACAGTAATGGTGCTCATGTTTAATTGGTGGCAGAAGCGTGGCGAAGTGAAGCCAAAAGCAATTGCAACCTCCACGTATGGTCGTCCATTGGTGCGTAAGGGCTAACTGATATGACAAAGACCGACGCCAATCCGCCGATGCCCCTGTGGTCCGATGAGTATCAACTCGTCGAGGTGGATGCTGACTATCTATCAAAGGCCGTCAAGCCAAAACAGTTCATTCACATTGATCAAAGCGAATGCATCATGTGCGAAGGTTGCGTTGATATTTGCCCATGGAAGTGCATTCATATGGTCTCACCAGATGCAATTGCTGAAGCTCAAGGCACAGAAATGCCGGGTGCAGACCCAAGCGACAACGTGTTGTTCATCATTGATGATGACGTGTGCACGCGTTGTGCATTGTGCGTAGATCGTTGCCCAACAGGCGTCATCATTTTGGGCAAAGTAGGCGCTCCGTCGGCAACGGGCGACTCACACACGCGAACACCAAACCACGGCTATTCGTACGGCATGCGGTTGTAACAGTTTCAGGACACGGAGAACATCATGGCAAGCACAATTGAAGAAAAACCTCGCCTTACTCTGAAAGAGCGTGCCGCGAAGTTTGGCGAAACAATGCAGGGCAGTCAGGCATGGAACTCGATTTTCCGACCTGGCTCAATTTTCCGCAAGGGTTACACCGACTCACCTCGTAACCGCTCGTATGTGATCATGAACTCGGTGCTGTACCACTTGCACCCAGTGAAGGTAAAGCGACACGCGGTCAAAGTGAGTTACACGTTGTGCCTTGGTGGCTTGAGCTTCTTCTTGTTCATTTTGCTCACCGTTACGGGCATTTTCTTGATGTTCTTTTATCGTCCAACCGCAGCCAACGCATGGCAAGACATTCAGTCGTTGCAGACATCGGTAACGTTCGGACTGATGGTGCGCAACATGCATCGTTGGGGAGCGCATCTCATGGTGCTCACCACGTTCTTGCACATGGCCCGCGTGTTTTACCACGGTGCGTATAAGGCACCGCGCGAATTCAACTGGGTAGTGGGCGTTATTTTGTTGACACTCACCTTGCTGTTGTCATTCACTGGCTACCTCTTGCCGTGGGATCAATTAGCCCTATGGGCCGTGGCGGTAGGTACCAACATGATTGGTTACTCGCCGGTGATTGGATCGCAGGTGCGTTTTGTGTTGCTCGGTGGTGTTGAAATTGGAGCCGAAACATTGTTGCGTTGGTATGTGTTGCACGTGCTGTTATTCCCATTTATTACCGTCATTTTCTTGGCCATTCACTTCTGGCGAGTGCGCAAAGACGGTGGAATCTCGGGCCCATTGTGATGAACAGTTTGATTGAAAGGTTGATCAGAAATGACTGAAATTCCAGAACACCTCCTCAAGCGTGCTCAAGCCGCACGCGAAAAGGCAGCAGCTGAAAGTTCTGCATCTGCAGATACTGGTGAGGCTGCGGGCGACTCACGCATTCCTGCTCACTTGCTAGAGCGCAGCAAGGCAGCAAAGGCTGGTGGTGGTGTTGCCGTTGCTGACAGGCCAAGTAGTGCAGTGGTTACTGCTCCAGCACAAGGCGGAGTTCCACTCGCTGCTGGACCTGGCGGACACACTCAACGATTACTCACCGTTGTTAAGTCAGGTTCGATTCAAGATGTGAAGACTGAGCCTGTTGACAAAGTGCATACATGGCCTCACCTGCTTGCAGTTGAGTTTGTTGCCTCACTTGCGTGTACCGCGTTTCTGTTTGTGTTTTCGTGGGTGGTTAACGCGCCATTGATGCAGGCCGCAAACTTCAACCAGACTCCTAACCCATCAAAGGCACCGTGGTACTTTCTTGGATTGCAGGAACTACTCACCATGTTCCACCCAATGATTGCTGGTGTGACATTGCCAACGGTTGGTTTGATTGCGCTGATGTTTGCTCCGTACCTTGATAAAACGGTGTCCAATCGTCCCGAGAATCGCAAGTTCATGACCAGCATGATGACAATTTTCTTGATGTTCTGGGCCGTGTTGGTCATCATCAGCTCGTTCTTTAGAGGCCCTGGATACAACTTCGTGTTTCCATGGATTGACGGAATTTTCTTCGAGTTTTAAGGCAGCACATATTTATGACAACTACACAAATCGTTACTATCGCCATCGCGATTCTGATCATCGCGGGCGTTGGCGTTGTACTGACATCGTCACGTCGTGAGAGTGTTCGCGGCGTTGGCACGCTCGCGCGCGAAACCCGTAAGAAAGATCGTGGAGCAGTCGATCCAGAACAGCTCACGGGTCGTCAATTTGAGGCAGTGGCAAAAGCACGCAGTGCTGCAATCGTTGCTGCACCTAAAGCAGAAGTCGAGCCATGGTCGCCGCCAGATGCTGAAGCAATTGGTGTGTCACGTCGTCAGTTTTTCAATCGCGCAACGGTCACGTTGATGAGCGCCAGCCTTGGTGGTTTTGGTGCAGCGGTGATTGGTTTCTTGTGGACGAGCTCATCGGGCGGTTTTGGATCCAAAATCAACGTTGGCAATGTCGATGATGTAATCGGTCAAATTCGCGCGAACAAGGGCTTCTTATATTTCCCTGAGGCGCGTTCGTGGATTACTGAGTATCCAAAAGAGTCGTTGTCAAAAGGTAAGGATGCGTACGGGCATCAAGGCCCGGTGTACAGCGGTTTGGAGTCGGGTCTCATTGCTCTGTACCAAAAGTGTCCGCACCTTGGCTGCCGCGTTCCTGAGTGCAAGAGCTCGCAGTGGTTTGAATGCCCATGTCACGGTTCACAGTTCAATCGAGTTGGCGAGAAAAAGGGTGGTCCAGCGGCTCGCGGCATGGATCGTTTCGGAGTTTCGGTGACAAACGGCAACGTGGTAATTGATACCGGAACCGTGTTTGGTGGTCCGCCAATTGGAACGAACACTACGGGTCAAGAAGCTGAAGGCCCGCACTGCGTGGGTGGAGGTTCGCACTAATGGTCGCTGACATCACGACAAACATTGCGTGGTTCATTCTTATTTCGGCTGTCTTGGGATGGTTGTTGTATGGAATCTTCAACATCAAAAGGAGCCGTGCGGAAATCGGTTCTGAAATCAAGCTTGCAGCAAACCGCAAACCGTATTACGACGATGAGGTCCTTGAAGGCAAGAAGATTGAGCGCACTCAATTAATCGGCATTTTGTTCTTGGCAATCATCACGCTTGCACTTCCTGCATATTGGATCCTTGAACCAGGTCGGCAAGAAGGTGCGATTCGTGGATGGGATCACCGCTTCGAACGTTGGGGCGGCAATCTCTATGACGTCACGGCAAATGGTGGTTTCAACTGCGCCGGTTGCCATGGAGGCTCGAGTGGTGTGGGTGGAGCAGCGGTGTATGCGCTTACCGATTCAAAAACTGGCGAAGTTCGTGAAGTGAGCTGGAAAGCTCCCGCGTTGAACACGATTTACTATCGATTCAGCGAGAGCGAAGTTCGTTTTATTCTTGAATACGGTCGCCCTTTCTCGCCAATGTCACCTTGGGGCATTGTTGGTGGTGGTCCAATGAACGAACAACAAATCGAAACTGTGATCGCGTATATGAAGAGCATCCAGATTCCGCGAGAGAACTGCATGGTGATCGATGCTGATCCACGTATTTGCGATGGTGGACATTTGCCAAAGGATAAGCAGGACGAGATTTCTGCAGAAGCAAACCGACTTGTTGCTGCTGGTACCTACGCTTCATATGGAGAGGCATTGTTCAACCTTGACTTGGGCGGCGGCACCTACTCGTGCGCACGTTGTCACACCAAGGGATGGTCATACGGAGATCCGCAGATCACAGGTGGAGGAGCATTTGGACCAAACCTCACGGGAGGTTCTGCAGTTCGTCAGTTCCCTGTTAAAGAGGACATGGTCAACTTCATTAAGAGTGGAAGTGAATTCGGCAAACGTTATGGCGAACAAGGTCAGGGCGGCGGTCGCATGCCAGGTTTCGGAGCGATGCTGACTGATGAGCAAATCAATGCAATTATCGATTACGTGCGGGGCTTATAAATGCTGTCAACGTTGATTGCAATCGCTTGGGAACCAGGAATTCGCGGAGTCGTTTCGGTTCTTGCGATGGTTGTTGTACTGATTGGTGGTAGCTACCTCGTCGTCGGAACCAATCTTGGAGCACGACTTGGTTTTCTTATTATTTTGTCGGCGTTGTTTGGTTGGATGACACTCATGGGAGCGGTGTGGTGGACATATGGAATTGGTCTTAAAGGCCCAGAACCATCGTGGAAACCTGCGGATCCTGTCACCATTATTCGAGATGCTGGTCTGCTCACAAGTGCTGGCATCTTGGACGGACCGATTGCTGATAGTTCCATCCCCGCTCAAAAGGCTCAAGCAGCATCTGCCAAATTGCAAGAAGAAGGTTGGAGACTGCTTCCGGAGTCCGACCCACAGCGCGGACAAGCAGTTGCGTCATCAGATGCAATTTTGCAGATTGAAGCCGAAGAGTTTGCGGCCGGTGACTATTTGAGTGTTGCCGTATTCGATCGAGGAGGCGACCGCTATCCAAAGATCAACGATGCGCTCGACTTCTTTGCGTTCTTCCATGAGCCGAGATATGCGTTAGTTCAAGTGGTTCCGGTAGTGCCACAACGCACCGAGCCAGGTCGTGCCCCGGCACGTGCTGTTGCAGATGAAACCCAAGAACACCGTTACGTATATTTGCTTCGCGATCTTGGTGCGAAGCGTCAGCCCGCGATTTTCATCACCTTTGGGTCAGGATTGATTTTTGCAATTCTGTGCTGGTTGCTTCACCGTCGAGATCTTGCATTGCGTGAGAATCTTGCGAAGGACAACACGCTCGTTAAGGCGTAAAGGCAACCGTGGGCCAGTACTTACCGATCGTGGTGTTGGCCACACTTGCCGTTCTATTTGGCGCAATCAGTCTTGTTGCATCCAAACTGCTGGCACCTCGACGACCAAATACCGCAAAATCAGCACCGTATGAGTGTGGGATTGTTCCAGGTCGTGAGGCACCTGAACGATTCCCTGTCGGTTTCTACATCATTGCGATGTTGTTCATCATGTTTGATATTGAAATCATCTTTATTTATCCATATGCGGTAGCACATGGCTCACTTGGCGCATATGCGTTTTTCGAAATGCTGGCGTTCAGTGCGGTGTTCTTCGTGGCATTTGTGTATGCGGTTGCGCGTGGCGCACTTGATTGGGGCCCAATTAAGAAGGCAGTGCGTCTTGATGATGACCAGAACAATCCAATGAAATCACAACTACGTACCGCCAATAGCACCATTCGCCGTGTTGGTTTTGAAGGTCGCAACGAAGGAGCAGCTGCCTAATGGGTGTCGTTCGCAATGTTTTAGACGATGGCCTTGAGGGAATCGATCACAACTTTTTAACGGGTCGCATTGAAGACTTAGTGAAGTGGTCGCGTTCGCGTTCGAGTTGGGGCGCAACGTTTGGTCTTGCATGCTGTGCAATTGAAATGATGGGCACAGGAGCTCCTCACTACGACATAGCGCGCTTTGG
Organism: Acidimicrobium sp. BACL17 MAG-120823-bin42; assembly: GCA_001438985.1. Taxonomy (GTDB): domain Bacteria; phylum Actinomycetota; class Acidimicrobiia; order Acidimicrobiales; family Ilumatobacteraceae; genus UBA3006. The sequence goes on from LIAZ01000023.1 coordinate 8,982, forward strand.
AATGGAAGTGTTTCGTGCCTCTCCCCGCCAGGCCGACATCATCATCGTTGCTGGTCGTGTGAGCCAGAAAATGGCTCCAGTGTTGCGCCAGGTATACGACCAAATGATGGAACCTAAATGGGTGATCAGCATGGGAGTATGTGCAAGTAGCGGTGGCATGTTCAATAACTATGCAATCGTGCAGGGTGTTGATCAAGTTGTGCCTGTCGATGTGTATGCACCGGGTTGCCCACCAACTCCAGAAACGTTGATCCATGCAATCGAAACATTGCACCAGCTCATTGAAGATGGCGAAATTATGCGCCGTCGCACAGCAAGTGGTGCAGGCGCAAATGTTCACATTCAAGAAATTCCTGCAGGCATCACTACTCCTGTTGTTCTAGGGTCGCGTTAATTGTCATGAGTACCCACGATCCCGTCACATCTGCGACTTTGCACGGTTGTTTGCTCGGAGACTCGCGCGGACAGGCAGTGCTGTTTGTCCCAAAGTCTTCGTATATGGCAACCATGAAAAAGTTGGTTGATGACGGATTCGAAATGTGCGTTGATCTCACAGCAGTTGATTTTTTGACTCACGCAGCACGCTCGTTGCCCGAGTCAATTCAGCCAGAGCGGTTTGAGATTGTGGTGAATTTATTGTCACTCAGCAAGCGTGAGCGTTTGCGGGTGCGTGTTCAGGTTGGCGAATCCGACCCGCAGATCGACTCGCTGTTTGATCTCTATCCCGGTACAGAAGCCATGGAGCGCGAAGTGTTTGACATGTTCGGCATTTCATTTGCTGGCCACCCTGACCTGACAAGAATTTTGATGCCAGAAGACTGGCAGGGACACCCATTGCGCAAGGACTACGCGCAAGGACGTATTCCGGTGCAGTTCAAGGGGGCAGCTTCATGACCCCGCGCGAAACCGAAACCGTGATTTCTGCAGCAGCAGGTACGAATGAAGGTAACCAAGAGTTGCGTTCGCGCTCTGAGTTGACAGCAAAAGAAGTGATGCGCGAGGTTGGCGCAGTGTTGCGAATGAGTGAAGCAGATGCTGCGCTTCTCGCCGAGGTAGAGGCTGATCCAGACGAAGATCAGACCATGATCATCAACATGGGTCCTCAGCACCCAAGCACTCACGGCGTGTTGCGATTAATGCTGGAACTGAAGGGCGAAACGGTACTGCGTTGCAAACCGATCATTGGCTATCTGCACACCGGCATGGAAAAGACGGGAGAGTCGCTCACTTTCATGCAGGGTGGAACCAATGTGACGCGCATGGACTACCTGTCACCACTCAATAGCGAGTTGGTGTTCAGCATGGCGACCGAGAAATTGTTGGGTATCGATGGCGAGATTCCCGATCGCGCGGTGTGGATTCGGATGTTGATGTCCGAACTCAATCGCATGAGTAGCCACTTGTTGTTTATGGCAACAAACGGCATGGATCTTGGTGCCGTTTCCATGATGTTGTACGGATGGCGCGAACGCGAAGTGGTATTGCGTTTTTTCCAAAAGGTCACAGGATTGCGGATGAATCACAACTACATCCGTCCGGGTGGCGTTGCGGCCGATCTTCCTGCAGGATGGCGCGATGATGTGATGTCAATTCTCGACATGTTGCCAGATCGATTGGGCGAGTACGACGTGTTGATGACGAATCAACCAATCTGGCGTGAGCGTTTGCAGGGTGTGGGTGTGATCACCCAGGCCGAAGCAATCGCTTTAGGTGCAACTGGACCAATTCTGCGCAGCACGGGTTTGGCATGGGACTTGCGTCGTGACATGCCATACATGCATTACGACCA
>LIAZ01000024.1 GCA_001438985.1 Acidimicrobium sp. BACL17 MAG-120823-bin42
GATCACATGCTTGAGCTCTTCGCCAAGCACGGTGGCTTTGACCTTACGGTCAGAGCGGTCGGCGATTTGGATATCGATCAGCACCACACCGTCGAAGATATTGGGATTGTGCTTGGTGAGTTGTTCAAAAAAGCATTGGGTAAAAAGGTTGGGATCAATCGCGCTGGATACTTCGTGTTGCCCATGGATGAAACTCTTGCGGTTACCGCAATTGATTTAAGTGGCAGACCGGCGTTGGTGTACGCAGACCAAATCCGTGCACGAATGGTTGGTGACCTACAAGTCGAACTTATTCATGACTTCTTTGGTGCTTTTGCCAATAGCGCTGGAGCGAATGTGCATGTCAAGGTGATGTACGGACGGTCTAGCCATCACAAGATTGAGGCGATCTTTAAATGTTTTGCCCGTGCACTTCGTTATGCGTGTTCAACGGACGTGCGTCTTAAAGATCAACTGCCCTCCACGAAGGGGCTGTTGTGATTGCACTTGTTGATTACGGTGCCGGGAATCTGCAGTCTGTCGCGAATATTCTTCAGAAAATTGATGTCAAGTACAAGATCGCCACATTCGGTGAACAACTGAGTGATGCAGAAAAGATCATCTTTCCAGGAGTAGGCCATTTCGGCCATATGTGCACAGAAATTGACTCTCGAAAACTTCGTCAAGCGATGGTTTCGCAAATCACATTAGGCGTTCCGTTTCTTGGGATCTGCTTGGGGATGCACTTGCTCTTTGACGGGAGCAGCGAATCACCTACCGATCACGGTCTCGGAGTATTCCCTGGCACGGTGAGGAAGTTTTCGGGCGGTGAGCGAATTCCGCATATGGGATGGAATTCATTCGAGCTCACGCAGAGTTCGAAAATTTTGGCGCAGGATATGAACGGATCGCATGGATATTTTGCTCATAGTTACTTCTGTCCTGTGATCAGTAAAACGGTTGCACTCACCGAACATGGTGAACCGTTTTCGGCAGTGGTCGAACAAGAAAACATTTTCGGAGTGCAATTTCATCCTGAAAAGTCTGCTGACGTTGGCGAGCGCATCATTCGTGCGTTTGTAGATTTGCGATGCTGACGAAGCGGATTATTCCCTGCCTGGATGTTTCCGGCGGTCGGGTAGTGAAGGGGGTCAATTTTGTTGCCCTTCGTGATGCAGGCGACCCAGTGGAACTCGCAGCGCGATACAACGAGGAAGGCGCTGATGAATTGGTATTTTTGGATGTATCGGCAACACTCGAAAACCGGTCGACACTCATTGATGTTGTAACAAGAACTGCGCGGGCAGTGTTCATACCGCTCACAGTTGGAGGTGGAATTCGGTCGGTAGATGACGCCAGAAAGGTAATCCGTGCTGGCGCAGACAAAGTAAGTATCAACAGTGCCGCAGTTGACAAGCCTGAGCTGATTCGAGAGTTGAGCGATGAATTCGGTTCTCAGGCGGTCGTGCTTGCAATTGATGCTCGGAGAGATGCTGGAGTATGGCGGGTATTCACCCACGGAGGCAAAAAGGCAACGCCAATCCACGCTGTTGAATGGGCGCAGCAAGCCGAGCAACTTGGGGTAGGTGAAATTTTGCTCACGTCGATGGACACGGATGGAGTGAAGACTGGTTTTGATACTGCTCTCACATCTGCGGTTCGCGACGCTGTGCGAGTGCCGGTGATCGCATCAGGTGGTGCTGGCACTGCGCAACACTTTGCAGATGTTTTGCACGACGCTGATGCTGCACTTGCGGCTTCAGTATTTCACTTTGGTGAACTATCAATTGCCCAAGTAAAAGCGGCAGTGGCTACTGCGGGACTCCAGGTTCGTCAATGAGTATCCGAAGATCAATTGTCGTACCGTGCATTGATATTCAGGATGGACAGGTAGTGCAACTTGTGCAGGGGCGTGAGCGTGCACTCGTTGGGCCTGATCCTCTCGAAATGCTTGAGTTGTTTGCGGGTTTTCCTGAGATTCAAATCATTGATCTTGATGCCGCCATGGGAGTGGGTGAAAATTTCGAAATTATTGAGATGCTCGCATCGAAAGCAACGTGTCGTGTTGGCGGAGGAGTACGTAGTGCTCAGCGTGCGCGACAGCTGATTGATTTAGGGGCTCATCGCGTCATTGTCGGTACGGCTGCCTTCACCGATGCTTTTGATGGCATTGTTCAAGAGGTTTCGTCAAGAAACATTCTGGTTGCGCTTGACTCTAAGGCGGGCAAAGTGGTCGTCGACGGTTGGAATACCATGCTGCACACCACAGCGATTGAAGCGGTAAGTGGGTTTACTGAAATGTGTAGTGGTTTTTTATGCACCTATGTAGACAAGGAAGGAATGATGCAAGGCACTGACTTGGAGTGGTTCGCTCAATTGCGAAGCGCAACATCGCTATCAATTACGGCGGCGGGAGGTATTACAACTCTTGATGATGTGCGGTCATTGTTGGCAATGAATATTGACGCCGCGATTGGCATGGCGGTGTACACGGGTTCACTTAGTCTTGATGACCTTGTGATGTTGATGCAGTAATAGACTGCAGGCATGACAATTTCATTTCGCGCACTAGAAATTCCCGCATCCGAACTTGCTGAAAAGCCACTAGGCCAGCCATCTGCTGAACCATTGACTGGTGAAATTATGACGCGTGCTCAGGTGTTTCTCGACAATGAAACCGTTACATCGGGAACATGGGAATGCGAGCCAGGGGCTTCGCGTTGGGAATTCACCACACGCGGTGAAGTGATTTATGTAATTAAGGGCAGTATGACCGTGCACGAAGACGGTGGCGAGCCTGTCGTGCTCACAGTTGGTTCAAGTTGCATCTTCCCAATTGGTTGGAAGGGTGTGTGGACCGTTCACGAAACACTGCGCAAAGTGTTTGTGGTCTATCGCACCGCGTAATCCGTTGCGTTAACGATTAGCAACTACGGCTTCAGCCGCCGCACGAATTCGGGTTCCAGCTTCACGTAGCACGGATGCATCATTGGTCAGTGACAGGCGAATATGTCCCGCTCCACCATTGCCAAAGCTTTCACCTGGCATCACCACGATGTTGTGCTCATTGATCAACTTCCACGCAAACTCTTCGCCAGACATTTTCGTTTCACGAATATCCACCATGATGAACATGCCGCCCTCGGGCATGCGTGCTTTGGCTGCAGTTGAGCCGTCAAAGGCGCTAACCAGTTGATGTGCGCGATCTCGAAACGCTGCGCTGAGTCGCTCGACTTCGGGGTGTCGTTGCGATAAGGCGACAGCCAACGCATCTTCGATGAATGGCTGGGAGCCAAACAGCATCGCTTCAGCAACGAGCACGAGTCGTGGGGTGACCTCGAGTGGTGCGGCGATCCAGCCTGCACGAAAGCCAGGAAGAGCATGTGACTTTGAAATGGACGACACGGCAAGTGTGCGATGACGAAGTTGCGGGCGATCAAATGGTGAGCAAAATGGTGCACCGTAGGTGAGGTCTGCGTACACCTCGTCGGCAACAATCCATAAATCGTGGCGTTCGCACACTTCGCCGATTTCGTCAATTTCGTTTTGCGATAGCACCGCACCAGTTGGGTTGCTCGGTGTGTTCAGTAACAGCACTCGTGATCGTGGGGTGATTGCCGCTTCAATCTGCTTGGCAGTCACGTGGAAGCCATCTTCGGGAAGCGTTGGAACAGAAACAAATGTTGCGCCCGATGCTGCGACGAGGCCTTCGTAGGTGGCGTAATACGGATCTGGCACCAACACTTCGTCCCCGGTTTGCACGAGTGTCATCAACACCGTGCACAACCCGTTCTGTGTTCCCGCCGTGTACACAATCTGATCAGGTGAAACGTCTTGGCCTGATCTGCGCGACAGATGGCTGGCGATTGCGTCTAGTGCCACTTGTTCGCCCTGGCCGGCCGCGTACTTCAATCGTCCTCCGCGCATCGAAGCAACAGCCTGATCGAGCACGCTCGCTGGTGGCGGTAAATCGGGTTCACCAATGGAGAGAAAAGTCACATGACGTCCTGCGGAAGCACGAGCGAGGCCTTCAACGTGTACCGCCCATTTGGCTGCACCAAGCCCAGATAGCCGATCAGACATTGGTGCAAATCGTGTTGGCGTTGGTTTCACACCTAGAAACTATCTGCCAAAGTTTCGGCAAAATTGACCCACTACTGATAATTTTGTGGCGCCATGGTGTTCTTCGCAGCGGTTGTCGCTCATTTTGCCGTCGCTGTACTCGCACTCATCGGGCTTCGTCGTCGGCCAGTTATTGCTGCATGCGCTGGCCTCGTGGTGCTTGCTGGCACCGCATTAGTAGTTGCCACTCAGGCAATTGGGGCCACATCTGCTCCGCGCAAAACCATCGAGTGGTTGCCGCTCTTGGGTTTCAACTTCACGTTTCAGGTTGACGGCTTTGCAGTAGTCATGGCGTTGTTGGTCAGCCTGCTTGGCTTTGGCGTGCTTGCTTTTTCGATTGCATATTTCGAACACGATGCAACATTTACGCGTTTTGTTGGTCTGTTCATGGCCTTCGCGGGGTCAATGACCGGCCTCGTACTTGCTGAAGATCTGTTCACCATGTTCATTTTTTGGGAGCTCACTTCGGTGTGGTCGTTTTTGCTGATTGGACTGCACGATAAATCGGAAGTGGCCCGCCGTTCTGCTGTGCGCGCACTGCTCACGACTGGCGCCGGTGGATTGTGCATGTTGGTGGGCATCGGCCTATTACAGAACCAATTTGACACAACATCGTTCGCTCAACTTCGCGACCTTGCTCCAACGGGAACGATGGCGAGTGTTGCGGCGTCATTGCTGTTGCTTGGTGCGTTCACTAAGTCTGCGCAGTTCCCGTTTCATTTTTGGCTCCCTGGTGCAATGGCAGCGCCAACACCCGTCAGCGCGTATTTGCATTCTGCAACCATGGTTAAAGCGGGCATCGTGTTGTTGGCGCGAACAGCCCCCATCTTTGGCGATACCGGTGTATGGCGTTGGTGGGTAGTTCTTGCAGGTGTTATCACCATGTTGATTGGTGGCTGGCGCGCGTTGCGCGAAACAGACGCCAAGTTGGTGCTTGCTCACAGCACGGTGTCACAACTGGGTTTGCTGACGGTGTTGTTTGGCATTGGTTCCCCATATGCCACCTATGCAGGAGTGGCTCACCTCGTTGCCCATGCCATCTTTAAGGCCGGCTTGTTCTTGGGTGTTGGAGTGATTGATCACGAGCTTGGTACTCGAGATGTTTCCAAGATCGGTGCGGCTCGACGTGCAGTTCCAGTCTCGGTTGTTGCGATTGGTGCATGTTTGTTGTCGATGGCTGGAATCATTCCGCTGTTTGGTTTTGCGACAAAAGAAAAGGCGCTTGTTGCATTACTCGATGCCGAGTTTGGCTTGGTTGGCTCGATTGCATTGTGGGGAATAGTTGCAGGGTCGGTCTTGTCGGTTGCATACAGCGTGCGACTACTGCACGCGCTAGTGCGTACACCCAACGATTCGGCCAGTCATGATCAGCATCATGCACATCATGAGGCATCTGTCCTCATGCGCAGCACGCTTGCTGCACCTGTTGTGGTTGCCGCAGTCGTATCGCTCGGTTTTGGTTTTGCCGCATCAACGGTTGGATCATGGCTGGTATCGCCGTCTTCGGCCCTCGATGTAAAGGCCGTGTCGAAACTTGCATTGTGGCCTGGCATCAATGACGCGTTATTGATTTCTTTTGTAGTGATCGCAATTGGTGCGGTCATTGGCTGGAAGGCACCACTTGAAAGTAAGTTGGCGCAGCAGCCACGAGGCGAACGAGTCTTTGATGTTGTCTATGACTCGACAATCGCTGGAGCAAAACGCATCACGGCGGTAATCCAACCAGGCTCCTTGCCGATCTATGTCGGTATCACGTTGCTACTCGTTTCAATCGCTCCAATATCTGCGGCATTTGTAGATGGTTTCGGTTCGCTTTCTGGACTCACATCAGGGACAGCCCTAGAAGCGTCTGTGAGCATCATTGCAATTGTCATGGCTATTGGTGTTGCTGTTTTGCAGTCACGCTTTACAGGAGCAATGTTTTTGGGCGGTGTTGGCTATGCGATTGCAGCGTTATTCGCATTGCGTGGTGCACCAGACTTAGCGGTCACGCAACTATTGGTGGAAACGCTCACCATCGTGGTGTTTTTGCTGGCGCTTCGGGCAATGACACGCATAACAACGAGACCAGTTTCGCGGTTTCCTCAGATCACACGGATGTTTATTGCAGCAACTGTCGGTATCGCCATACCGCTGTTAGCACTTGCCGCGCGTGATGCTCGCACTGCACCATCAGCATCGCAAGATTATTTCGCACGCTCGGTTGACGAAGCGGGTGGTCGCAACGTGGTCAATGTGATCCTTGTCGACTTCCGTGGGTTTGACACGATGGGTGAGATCGTTGTGTTGGCAATTGCCGCGTTAGGTGTTGCCAATCTTGTGCGTGCCGCTGAGCAACATCGCCGAGCTGCTATTTCTGTGAAGGAAGTGGCGGGATCATGATCAAATCTAAGATTTTGGAAGAACTGATAGATCGTTGGCTCACCAAAGTGGGAACTCTCGTTGCCATCTTTATAACGTTTCGTGGTCATAATGCGCCTGGGGGAGGTTTTGCCGGTGGCTTGATTCTGGGTGCAGTGTTTGTGCTGCAGTACCTTGCGGGTCAGCAGCCAACAATTCGCCGCAAACCAATCCTTAATCCTGAACGGCTGTTGGGCTTCGGATTGTTGCTGGCACTTGTAACTACTGCGGCACCATTATTTGTTGGCGGAGCACCACTGGAGTCATACATCTGGTCAATTACCTTGCCTCAGATTGGCAAAGTGAAAATCGTGTCATCCACCTTTTTTGATTTTGGTGTGTTCTTCGTGGTCGTCGCGGTTGTGTTGCTGGTGCTTACATTCCTGGGCACTCGTGGAGGGGCAATATCCCATGAGCCAACGGACGGTGTTGGATGAGTATCTGGGCATTTGCATTGATTGCCGTGTTGTTTGCGGTGGGCTCCTATCTGTTGATGGAGCGCTCGCTAACACGTGTTGCACTTGGCGTTGGCGTGATCGGAAACGGCGTCAACGTATTGATTATCGCTTCAGGTAGTGATGCAGGCGAAGCTCCAATTATTGGCCGAGAGGGTGTGCTTGCCGATCCATTGCCGCAGGCGCTGGTATTGACGGCCATTGTGATTGGTTTCGCATTGCTCACCTTTCTTATGACTCTTGCTTGGCGTAATTGGACGATCACCGGCAATGACGAAGTAGAAGACGATGTTGAGGATCGGATGATTACGCGTCGGGCAGAGCAAACAGAAAAGTTGGGCGACGTGCCGCATCCCGAGGATGTACAAACATGAGCTCGCTCGTTGCATTGCCGATCCTGATACCACTCGTGGCGGCAGCACTGATGCTGGTGGTGCGAAACCTATTTGCACAACGTGCGATTAGTTTTGCGGCTCTGTTGTCCTCACTGGCAACCGCGACAGCAGTGTTGGTGGATGTGTGGAATACGGGAGATATCGCAGTTTCGCGTTTGGGCGGCTGGCCCGGTTCGTTTGCCATCACGCTCGTTTCAGATGGCTTGTCATCAGTGTTGGTTGTGGTTGCACTTGTTGTGACCGCGACCGTATTGCTATTTGCGGTGGGCCAGCAAACACCCGATGAACACTCTCCGTATTACCACCCGGTGTACATGGCACTCGTTGCAGGAATCTCGCAAGCCTTTTTAGCCGGCGACTTGTTCAACCTGTTTGTTGCTTTCGAAGTGCTGTTAATGGCAAGTTACGTATTGCTCACACTTGAAGGCAACAGGGAGCAGATTCGATCAGGAACTACGTATGTTGTGCTCAACATCATCGAGTCAGTTGTGCTGGTGATGGCAGTGGGTTTGATTTTTGCAGCGACAGGTACGGTCAGTTTTGCCGAACTGCCCGAGCGTATTGCGGCACTCCCTGACGGTGTCAGGATGGGCCTGCATCTGTTGCTGCTGATCGCATTTGGTATCAAGGCCGCAGTATTCCCGCTCTTTTCCTGGTTGCCCGACTCATATCCAACAGCACCAAGCTCGGCCAGTGCTGTCTTTGCGGGCTTGCTCACCAAGGTGGGCGTGTATTGCCTCATTCGCGTGCAAACACTGTTGTTTCCTGGAGAGCTCAGCAATCTGGTGATGGTTGTTGGTGTATCGACGATGGCAATCGGTGTGTTAGGTGCCATCTCGCAACACGACATGAAACGAATCTTGTCGTTTCACATCATCTCGCAAATCGGTTACATGGTGTTCGGGCTCGGTATTGGTGGCGCAGTAGCAATCGCTGCGACCATCTTCTATCTCATTCATCACATTCCAGTCAAGACGTCGCTATTTCTTGTTGAGGGAATTATTGAGCGAAATACAGGTTCCAGTTCGCTCGACGATGTAAGTGGATTAGCCCGTAAGTCTCCGTTGCTTGCTGTGCTGTTTTTGATTCCCGCAATGAGTCTGGCTGGGTTTCCTCCGCTTTCCGGTTTTCTTGCCAAGTTTGCGCTCGTTCGAGGTGGCCTCAGTGCCGAACAATACATCGGTGTGGGCGTAGCAATTGTTGTCAGTCTGCTCACGCTTGTTTCGATGGTCAAGATTTGGGTCGGTGCGTTTTGGGGTGAGGTGGCGCCAAGCTCTCTCAACAACTCTGGTGGGGTGTTGCGCCAGCATCGTTCAATGGCGTCTGCAACGGCAATTCTGGTTGGCTTCACTCTCGTGATTGCAGTTGCTGCGGGCCCGCTGTATGAGTTTGCTACTCGTGCCTCGGATCAGTTGCTCGATATTGAGCGTTACATCTCGGCTGTGAGGTCTGCATCATGAGTGGCTCCATTGCACTGTTTGTGTTATGGATTGCAATGATGGGCGAGGTTTCGGTCGCCAATTCCCTTAGTGGTGTTGTGGTGGTTGCACTTGTTAACTGGCTGTTTGTGCATAACCACACGCGTTATGTGCTGAGACCATTAGGTGCAGCACGGTTGACCCTGTCGGTTCTGAAAAGTCTCGTTACCTCAAGTTGGCAGGTGGTGCTTGCAGTGTTGCTGCCAAATGCTCAACGCACGGCAACGTCGGTGCAGAATGTGCAACTGGAGCATGGATCGGCATTCATTGGCGCGATTGTTGCCAATGCAATCACGCTTACGCCAGGAACCATGAGTCTTGAGTTGCATGCAGAAGACCTCATACTGTCTGTGCATGTATTGGGCGAAGTGGATGAAGCACGGTTTCGTGCCAACGTGTTGGCTCTAGAAGAGATGGTGGCCAGAGCAGTGCGGGAGCGTAAATCGTGAAACTCGTTGTAACGATATGCCTGGGCTTATTAGTGCTCGCAGGTGCGTTGGGCGTGGCCCGAATCGTGCGTCGCTCAACCCTGGGCGACCGTGCCATTGCTTTCGACATGCTCACTTCGGTGTTGACATGTTCGTTGCTGGTGTCGGCGGGTTACTTACGTGATGGTTTGTTGCTTGATTTGGCAATTGTGTTAGGCCTGCTTGGATTCATCGCATCGGTCACCATTGCCCGATTTATTGAAGCAAGAGATGGGTCAGAATGATGAACGATGTGTTCTCGACCTTGCGTGATGTGCTGTCAGCAGTATTCATGCTGTCGGGTTCGTTGCTGGCGGTAGTTTCCTCTATTGGTATTCATCGACTGGGTTCAACGCGCGCTCGCATGCATGCAACAACAAAACCAGCAACACTTGGTGTGTTGTTGTGCGCAGTTGGTGCTGCAACGCAGTTTGTTGATGTTTCTGATATTGCAAAAGTGCTCGTTGTTGTGATCTTGCAACTTGTCGGCGCACCAATCGGTGCACACATGCTGGGACGCGCAGTCGGAGGCAAGTAGTCTCGATCCATGGATATTCAGAGTATTTTTGGTCTGGCGATTGGCTTGGTCTGCCTCACACTGGGCGCCGAGTGGCTAGTGCGTGGTGCATCTTCGATTGCTACTCGATTTGGAATCGCACCGATCGTCATTGGGCTCACCGTTGTTGCTTTTGGTACGAGTGCTCCTGAATTCGCAGTATCCATTGGTGGGGCATTGACGGGTAATTCAGATGTTGCACTTGGCAACATTGTTGGCAGTAATACCTTCAATATTTTGCTCGTACTCGGTCTGTCGGCCGCAGTTGGCGCGTTAACGATCGAGCAGCGCATCATTAAGCGTGATATCCCCATTCTGTTGGCAATCTCTGTTGTCATCTATGGGTTGATATTGAACGAATTGGTTGGGCGTATTGAAGGTGCAGCATTGTTTGCCGGTTTACTTGCATACATTTGGTGGCTGTTGCAGGATGCCCGAAAAGCAGAGTCGGTCACGGTGGTAGCCGAATATCAAGAGGCTGTTGATCAAGTTGAAGGAGATTCAGTTACTCGGCCTGTGTACTTTCAAGTTGGGCTCGTTGTGGTTGGCTTGGCGCTTCTTGTTTTGGGTTCGCGTTTCTTGGTCGGTTCAGCAACCAAGATCGCTGAGGCCTTTGGCGTGAGTGATTTGGTTATTGGCCTCACGGTTGTTGCCGCAGGAACATCACTTCCCGAACTGGCAACATCAGTGATGGCGGCATATCGCGGACAACGTGACATTGCTGTCGGCAACGTGGTTGGCTCAAATCTTTTTAATACGCTCGGCGTGTTGGGTTCATCAGCAGCGCTTACATCGTCAGGAATTCCTGTCGATCGTGAACTTATCCGCCTCGACTATCCCGTTATGTTGGCGGCAACGTTGG
>LIAZ01000025.1 GCA_001438985.1 Acidimicrobium sp. BACL17 MAG-120823-bin42
GTTGCAGTGGACTTGCGCGGACACGGCTTAAGTGAAAAACCAGACAGTGGGTACGACATGCAAACGGTAACGAACGATGTTGCTGGCGTGTTGCGCGTACTCGCATCACAGGGCTACGAACGTCCTGTTGTTGCAGGTCAATCATGGGGTGGCAATGTTGTCGTTGAACTTGCTCATCTATACCCCGACCTCGTTCGTGGAGTCGTTGCGGTAGACGGTGGCTTCCTGGAACTGCAAGAACACTTTCCACAATGGGAACAATGTTCGCTTGCGCTTCGTCCGCCGAATTTGTTGGGTACTCCTGTGGCGCGTATGCGCGGATACATGGAAGGTGCTCATCCTGATTGGCCACAGACCGGGATAGACGGTTCGATGGCCAACTTTGAGCATTTGCCTGACGGAACCATTCGCCCATGGCTCACGTTGGAGCGCCACCTCATGGTGTTGCGTGGATTGTGGGAACACAAACCCACTCACATTTATCGAGACATTTCGGTGCCGGTGATGTTTGTTCCCGCAGAAGGCCCAGGCGGTGTGTTCTCGGATACGAAACGCCAGGCGGTTGAGCGCGCATTGCACAGTGTGCCCAAAGTTCGGGTTGAATGGTTTAGTCCTGCAGATCACGATCTGCATGCACAACACCCCGTGCGTTTTGCACAAGTGGTGCATACAGCAACAACAGATGGGTTCTTTTCATGACGCTTCCACGCATGTTGGTCATTATGGGTTCGGGTGAAACTGCACCGACAATGGTGCCAACGCACCGCATGATTTCTCGGTTGTTGCCAAACCCGGCGCGAGCAACACTGCTGGATACGCCGTACGGATTCCAAGAGAATGCTCCCGAACTTGCCTCAAAGGCGGTTGAGTACTTCAACACCAGTATCAACATGAAACTAGACGTTGCAGGACTTGCTCAGTTGATTGATGCAGATGCATTATCTGTTGAACGTGGCCTACAGCTTGTCGCTGATGCTCATTATGTATTCGCGGGTCCGGGTTCGCCGACTTATGCATTGCGTCAATGGAGCGGAAGTCCGCTCGCTGGTTTATTAGTGAAAAAGCTGCGCGATGGAGGAGTAGTGACATTCGCATCTGCTGCTGCACTGACGCTTGGCAGATTTACGCTCCCTGTATACGAAATATATAAAGCAGGAGCAAGCCCGTATTGGCTAGATGGTCTGAATATCCTCGGCGAAATTGGCATCAATGCGGTGGTCATTCCGCATTACAACAATGCTGAAGGTGGTCATCACGACACTCGTTTTTGTTACATGGGCGAGCGTCGCCTTTCGGTGATGGAGACAGAGTTGCCAGAGGAAGTCTTTGTGTTGGGCGTAGATGAACACACGGGACTCGTGCTCGACCTTGATGCGAATACGGCAACTGTTGTTGGCAAAGGTGTAGTGAGTATTCGCTTACGCGGTTCGACGACCGAGATAGCGAGTGGCGAAGTATTCGCCATCAATCGCTTGCGAGATCCGTGGTCAGGCGCGTCATCATCGGTTGCAGCTGTAATGCCACCACCGGCCAAAGCAGCTGAACAGGTTGTTGATAGCAATTTGCGTCAGGCAACTGATCGATTGAATGAAGCGTTTCAGGCTGCAATTGACAACGCGGATGCCGACGCAGCAGCGCGTGCGGCACTCGAGCTAGATGATGCAATTACTGGATGGTCGGCAGACACGTTGCAAGGTGATGATGTTGATTATGCGCGTGGCGTGCTGCGCAGCATGGTGACACGCCTTGCAGGTGCGGCTACCGGTGGGTTACGCGACCCGCGCGAAGTAGTGGGGCCATTTGTACAGATACTGCTCGACCTTCGCGCACAGGTACGCGCGGACAAACGATTCGATTTGTCAGACATGATTCGGGATCGTTTCGCCGACATCAACGTTGAGGTTCGCGACACCCCACAAGGCGTTGAATGGGGCTTCCGCCAGGCGGATTAGGCCCACACATCGTTGTGCAGGGAAATTGTGGTCAATATCAAGAATAAATGTGACTACAATTTAAAGATGAAGAAAATCGCTCAAACCCGCCAGGTTGAAGTCGGAATTCGTGACTTGAAGAGCCAATTAAGTAAGTACATCGATCGTGTCCAAAAGGGAGACGAAATCATTGTGACAGAACACGGAAAACCGGTTGCGCGCATTAGCCCAGTCAGTGAATCAAAACTCATCCTCGAACGTTTAATTGCCGAAGGCAAGGCGCGACCAGCTCTTACGAGACGCACTGTACTGCCCCCACTCATTGATCTTGGCTTCAGTCTTTCGGATGTAGTGATCGAAGATCGCAGTTAATGATCACCTATTTTGATACGTCATCTCTCCTCAAATTCATCATTAAAGAAATCGGTTCTGAAGAAACCAGAAACATCTGGAATCTCAGTGAAGAAAAGGTGTGTTCTCAACTGACACGCTCTGAATTGCATTCTGCACTCATGAGAAAGGTGCGCGATGGAAGTGTGCCGGCAAGTGCCGTACCGGCACACCTGGGTGCACTGGATAAGTTATTTGCCGATGTGATTCTCATTGACATTACGTCCGACGTGATTGATGCATCGTGTGAGGTAGTAAAGATATTTCCACTAAAGAGCGCGGATGCAATTCATTTAGCAACTGCGCTCATGGTGCGCGCCGATCTTTTCTCTAGTTCGGATAAAAAACTGTGTGCCGCTGCGTCAGAAAGTGGAATTGCAGTGACTGACCCAACCGAGAGTTAGATGGTGGTGGTAGTGAGGTCGTCGCCAAGCACGATTTCACCATCGAAATACTTGGCAGCAAACGCGCGCCACTCATCTTCTTGACCAGGCTGCATTGAAGGAACGTAGTGCGTGAGAATTAGCTTCTTCACGCCAGCCTTTGTTGCAGTTTGCGCGGCCTGCTCGACTGTTGAGTGGTAGTCCAAAATATCTGAGACACGCTTATTGTTGACGAGCTTCACCAAGTCTTCGCGGATCACCGTCTGCACATAGGCGTCGGCGCCTGCACAAATTTCATCAAGGGTGTCGCAAGGAATGCCATCGCCACCAAGTACAACCGACTTGCCGTCGTGTTCTAAACGGAATGCAACCGTTGGCTCAACGGGTTGATGATGAGTACGAGCAACTTTTACTTGCACATCGCCGATTGAAAATGTTGCTCCAGGTTTCACTTCGGTAACCACGACTTTTGGCTTGTAGGTAAGTGTGTCGGTGTGATGCGCAAGGCGGTATGAAATGTCTGGCGCGAGCATCATCAAAATTCCATCAACAACGGTCTGGGTTCCCGGAGGTCCGTACACAATCAATGGTGTTTCTTGCCCCGTCATGACCCAATGCGACGTGATCACGTCATTGAGATCGGTGATGTGATCGCTATGTAGGTGGGTAATGAGCACCGCATTCAGCAGTACGGGCAGTGTTCCAGCCCCGGCCAGGCGCATGACGACTGCGCGTCCAGCGTCTACCAAGATGGTTTGGCCACCTGCGCGAACGAGTGTCGCTGGTCCGCCTCGACGTGGATCGGGGAGTGGGCTACCGGTGCCGAGCAGTGTGATTTCCATGATGGTTTCCTTTACAAAGGTGTTGATGCGATGAATGAGTTGATGAGTGCGGCGACTTCTTCGCCCTTGTCTTCTTGCACGAAGTGTCCACCACCTTCGATGGTCACGTGCGGTTGACCTTGCGCTCCAGGAATCAATGTCATGAAGGGTTTTGCTCCACCTTTGGTGACTGGGTCCTTGTCGCCAAAGCAGCACAACACTGGACGCTCAAATTTCTTCAGTATTTCCCAGGCGGCAACATTGTCGTTGTAAGCAGGGTCGGAAACTGATGTTGGAACGAACGAAGGGAAAATTCGCGCGCCGGCTTTGTAGGTGTCGTCAGGAAATGGTGCGTCGTACGCGGCGATGGTTGCCTCGCTTAAGTCCGTTGCACTTCCACCATTGACGATGGTGCCAATTGGGAACACTTTTGAATTCTGGGAGAAATCACGCCAGGCGATGAATGCATCGGTTGGCGGTTGCTCGCCAGTTGGCAGCCCGGTGTTGCTGACCACAATGCGCGAGAAACGCTCAGGTTCTGCTGCAACCAGTCGTAAACCGATGAGGCCGCCCCAGTCTTGGCCAAAGAACGTGGCCTTACGAATGGAAAGGTGATCAAAGAGCAACTCGGCCATCCATTGCACATGTCGTGCGTATGAGTAGTCGGTCATTTCGGTTGGTTTGTCTGATTTACCAAAACCAACAAGGTCTGGGGCAATGACGCGGTGGCCTGCCGCAACGAGGATCGGGATCATTTTGCGGTATAGGTATGACCACGACGGCTCGCCATGCATGAGCAACACAATGTCGCCATCGCGCGGGCCTTCATCGAGGTAATGAACGCGGAGTTTTCCGCCGTCAAGATCGTTGATCTCCACATAATTGGGAGCGAATGGATAATCGGCAAGGTTGTCAAACCGATCATCAGGTGTACGCAGTGATTTCATTGAAGCGCCTTTCGAATCGACTCAGTAAGTATTGACTTAATGGTGTGAACTGACATCTTTTGGTCTGAGCGCATCATGTCGTATGTTTCAAACGTAGTCAGTGAATCAATAATGGCCACGGCAGCTTGCTGTTGCTGCTTGTCTAACGCCGAAAGTTCTTCTTCAAAGTGTTTGATGATTTGAATACGAAGCAATTTGCGTCCGCGGACAATTTGATTTTTAATTATTGGATTTTTGAACGCGAAAGATCGTGCTGCTGGTGCGATTTTCTCGTTCATCGTGTAAATGCGAACACGCTGGTTGATGAAGTTTTCAATTTTTGTATCGAGTGAACCAGTTCCCGCGTCGTCAATGAGCGCAATGGCAATTTCCTTTGAAAATGCTTGATCACACACTGAGCGATGCAAATCACTCACATCGTCGAAGTAACGAAAGATTGATCGCTCTGATAGTCCTGCTTTATTCGCAATGAGCGCTGCAGTGATGTCAGTTTCTCCATTTTCGATAAGTTCAAGCAATGCATCAACGATGTCTTGTCGGTTGCGTTCGCGGCGAAGGCTGCGGCCATCAATGCCTGAGGTCGAAATGTTGGTCATTGTGTTATGCGGTGATTCCATCAATTGATGCCGAAACGGTCATGGCGTAGCTCTCTCCAGCAGACAAATTGTTGATCGAAGCAACAAGCGCATCTGCCTCATCCTGGTTTGCAACAGAGACGAATTGGACCGTGTCAAACTTGCGTCCATCGCCAATGATGGTTCCTTCGGCGCGCATGCCAACCGACTGTGGAAGTGAGCTGAGTGCCTGTTCACGGTCTGGCGTCTGACGAACGATCATCACAACGTTGCGCAAACCAAAACCATCTGGTCGGCTGCGCGTATCAAGCGCTTCGTCAACTGGTCTGCAACACACAATGGTGGTGCGCTTCATGCCAGCCGCCTTGTGCTCGTGCTTGTCGGCAAAATCTTTACGTTGTTGCATGTCAATAAAAGATTTGCGTGTTGCGTATCGCACGATGGCGATGCGGTCCCAATCTTCATCGCCAATATGGTTCTTGGTTACGTCGGCAACAAACACAATGTCTGCGCCAATCTTGTTCAAAATTGAGGCAGGGTTGTATTTGTCATCTGCTTCGCGTCCACTGACTTGAGGAGCATCGCTGCTGCTGTATTGCGCAACCTCGTGGTACTTCATGAGGTTCACCATGTAGATCGGACCATCTTCTTCGGGTTGGCGTGTCGCCAGGAAAGTGGCGTAATCCAGGTCGATTCGACCGTATTTGTGCTTCAGATTTGGCGTGTTCTCTTCGGACATCATTTCCCCCTTGATGACTTTTGACAGACTCTATGACAAAACATAGAGTCTGTGCAAGGGGGAACAATTCATGAGTCAGTACGAACCCGGTTTTGCGGGAAAGATTGGCAGCACCTATCAGGAGTCAACGCCGTCATGGCCCGAGTTGCCACCGGCACTTGGTGGTCCCAATGTCATCACCATTGTGTTCGACGACATGGGATTTGCGCATCCAAGCAGTTTTGGTAGCGAGATTTCGACACCGAACATTGATGCACTTGCTGCATCAGGACTTCGCTACACCGGGTTTCATACAACGGCGTTGTGTTCACCATCTCGAGCATCTCTATTAACCGGTCGCAATCATCATTCAGTTGGAATGCGCGGAGTATCAAACTGGAACACGGGTTTCCCAAACATGCGTGGTGGAATAACGCCACGGGCTGCAACGATTGCAGAAGTACTGCGCACGCAGGGTTATGCAACATTTTGTGCTGGCAAGTGGCACCTTGCACCAATGGAGGAATGCACCGCTGCTGGTCCGCATCACAACTGGCCGTTGCAAAAAGGCTTTGATCGCTTCTACGGATTTTTAAATGGAGAAACTGATCAGTTTTATCCCGAACTCACGCAAGACAACCAACACATCTTGCCACCGCGAACTCCAGAAGAGGGATACCACCTCACCGAAGACTTGATCGACCAATCAACAACCTGGATCCGCGACTTAGTTTCTGTTCGACCAGATCGGCCGTTTTATTTGTACCTAGCCTTTGGCGCACAACACGCACCACATCATGCACCTGATTCGTATTTGGCAAAATGGCGCGGCAAGTTTGACGAGGGTTGGGACGTGCATCGCGACCGAGTGTTTGCGCGACAGAAAGATTTGGGAATCATTCCGGCCAACACCACACTTGCGATGCGTAATCCTGGTGTTCGCCCATGGATAGAGCTCACCAAGAATGAGCAACTCTTTGCATGCAGATTGCAGGAAGCGTTTGCAGCAATGCTTGATCACACTGACGCGCAAATCGGCAGGCTGCTCGCGTTTTTGGAAGAGCGTGGGCTCAGCGATAACACCATGATCGTGTTGTTGTCCGACAATGGCGCAAGCCGTGAAGGTGGTCCACAAGGTGTGATGGACGAGTGGAGCTTCTTTAATGGCGAATGGGAAGACGTCGATGAGATTGTTGCGAACAGGTTGGATTACATCGGGACCAAGAAAGCGCACTCCAACTATCCATGGGGTTGGTCGCAAGTAGGCAATACGCCAAGCCGTTGGTACAAGTCGCAAACATATGGTGGCGGTATCCGCGATTCGCTCATCATTAAATGGCCAAAGGAAATTTCCGACCCAGGGTCAGTGCGCTCTCAGTTCTGTCACATTTCCGACATCGCGGCAACGGTGTATGACTCACTTGGCATTGAGCAACCATCGGTAGTGAATGGCCACGAACAGATGCCGATGCATGGCGAAAGCCTGCGCTACACATTTGAAGGGCCAATCGAAACTACTCAGCGTGGGCCGCAGTACTTCGAAATGATGGGGCATCGAGCAATTTGGGCCGATGGCTATAAAGCGGTCACATTCCATGACCAAAACGTGCCGTACGAGAATGACACCTGGGGTTTGTACAACCTGGCTGATGATTTTTCGGAAATGCACGACCTTTCCACAAAGGAACCCGAGCGATTGAAGAAGATGACCGCCTTGTGGTGGGAAGAGGCTGAAAAGTATGGCGTGCTTCCACTTGATGACCGCGGTATTGAGATCTTCGGATCAAAATCGCGACCGGGCTCTCCGCACTACGGAAACACGTATACGTATTATCCGCCGATTGCACACATTCCTTCCGATGCATGTCCGATGTTGAGTGGTCGTGCATGGACTTTTACTGCAGATGTCGAAGTGGGAACTGTGCCGGTTGAAGGTGTGATCTATGCCCGCGGTGGTCACAACATTGGACACTCAATGTTTATTCGCAATGGCGAGTTGAACTTCTATTACAACGCACTCGGCAAACATCAGCGTGCAAGTGCGCCGGTATCACTTGCTCCTGGTAAACATCAGGTCGCTGCGCGGTTTGATCGTGACGGAGAGACGGGAACGCTCACTCTGATGGTCAATGGAAAAGACGTTGGAAGTGTGCATATTCCAAAAATCATGCGAATTTTGGGAAGCATGGGCATGGATCTCGGGTGTGATCGTTTGTCGCCGGTGTGTCCAGATTATGTGGCACCATTTCCATTCACCGGAGAAATCCGTAAAGCAACGTTTGAAATTCGAAGTCGGCCAACAAAGATTGACGAACATGCAGCAATGCGTGCTGAAGCAGCAAAGGAGTAACTATGTCAAATGAACTTATTCTTGATTCATTGCAGCGGCGAATGAAAGCGCTGCATTCGTTGTATGACCAAGCTCTTGACACCATGACGATCGATCAGGTCAATCATTTTGAGCGTGAAGGCGTGTTGCCGATTGCGTTCAGTTTGTTTCACATCACCAACATGATTGATGCATCGTTCATGATGATCACAGGAACAGCGCCCATTTGGAACGAAGATTGGAACGCTCGTGTAATGCCAGCAATTGCCGATCACGGAAAACACAAAACGGTTGATGAAATGATTGGTCAACGCATTGGCGACTACGAAGCATTCCAGGAGTATTTGCAGCTTGTGTTTGGTCGAGTACACGAGTGGTTGGCTCAACTTCCGCCCGAAGAACTCACGCGGGTAGTGATTGCGCGGCCGTTTCCGCCGCAGATCGCCAGTACGTACAGTGCTCGTGTTGCAGGCGAGGTGGGGATCACCGTGCTTGATGCAGTGGAATGCTGGATCTACCAGCACGGGCTTCGCCATATGGGCGAGATCGAATTAGCCAGAGGCCTTGTTGGTTTGGGCGGGATGACGTCGTAGCGATTGGTTAGCGGCGTGGTCCGCGAATCAATGCACCAGGCAATTCGCCAGTAAAGGCATCATTGTCAACAGTTTGAACACCGTTGACGAAGGTTTTGACGTACCCATTGGCATGCTGCACCAGTCGGCGTCCGTTTGCGGGCAAGTCGTAAGCCATGTACGGCATATCAAATCCGAGATGTTCGAAATCGATGATGTTGATATCGGCTTTCATTCCTGGCTTCAACAAACCACGATCTAGCAACCCGTGCAGTTCTGCGGTGTGGCGAGTTTGTCGATACACGATGTGTTCGAGCGACAACTTTGGTCCGCGTGTTCTGTCACGTACCCAATGGGTGAGCATAAAAGTTGGCATTCCACCATCACAAATCGCTCCACAGTGTGCTCCTGCATCACTTAAGCCATTACGGGTTTGTGGGTGTTGCATCATCTCGTACGTCATAGATAAATCACCGTACATGTAATTGAAAAATGGCGAGTAGATCATTCCTTTGCCACCGTTTGACAGCATGTGATCAACGATGAGTTTCATGGCAGGAATACCCGTTGCTTTTGACTGCTCTCCAATTGATTGTGACGGATGTGGTTCGTAATCAATGTTGCCGCTTGTAACGGGGTACATGCGCTTCAACGCTTTTGTGACCAATCCTTTGTAGAAACCATCTTGAGGAACTTCGTCGATAAACCGCTGACGTCGCACGGGGTCGCTTAGTGCAGCAACGCGTTCAGCGAATGGTAGGTGCATCACCTCGTGATACGCGGGGTGGGCGAGCAACGGGTGCACGCTGCCTTCAAGACACATCAAGATCCCAATAGAACGTCCAGCGGTTTGGGCAACGATTTTCTCGCCAGTTTCATGAGCGGTGGTGAGCAATGCCAATGTCTTGCGCCATACTTCGCTGCCATCGTCTAACTGATTGACATTTACACTCACTGTTGCGCCACTGCGACGTGCAAGTTCTTGCATCCATGGCCATTCTTCAACAGGTACGCGAGTATGTTCTGGTGAAAACTGAAAAATACCGTGACCCACACGCTTCATTGCGTCTGCAATTCCGTAGAGCTCGTCTGGTGCGGCAGAAGTTCCAGGAACGAGTTCGCCACTCTTGCTGCGATGCAATGGTGTGCGCGAAGTAGAAAAACCAAGAGCGCCTGCGCGCAAGGCTTCCTCGGTGAGTTTGCTCATCTGCTCGATGTCTTGTGGTGTTGCGACTTCGTTGTTTGCTCCGCGATCGCCCATGACGTAGGCGCGCAATGCGCCATGCGCGATTTGCGTACCGAAATCAATGACGTGAGGCTTGCGTTCTAACGCATCGAGGTACTCGGGAAACGACTCCCATTCCCATGTGATGCCTTCAACCATTGCCGAACCAGGGATGTCTTCAACACCCTCCATGAGCTCGATCAGCCATTGATGTCGTTCTGGCACTGCAGGCGCGAAACCCACTCCGCAGTTGCCCATCACTGCAGTGGTTACACCATGCCAACTGCTTGGAGTCATCCAAGGATCCCATGTTGCTTGTGCGTCGTAATGCGTGTGTACATCCACCCAGCCCGGGGTGACAAGTAAGCCATCAGCTTGAACATGTCGGTGTGAATGTGCAGTTGAAATTTCGCCCGGTTCAGCAACCTGTGTAATCACGCCATCCACAAACTCGATGTCTGCACGACGCGCACTTTGGCCCGAGCCATCAACGATCGTTCCGCCAGTGATGACGGTTGCTTTACCCGCAGTCATACGAGAAATCTATCTCGCTGGATGGGGTGAAAATTTATATGCAGCGGTTGGTGATGGTGCCAACGCCTTCAAGCGTGGTTATCACAACGTCGCCTGGCTTCAGGTACACCTGTGGCTTGCGGCCGTGACCGACACCAAATGGTGATCCTGTATAGATGACGTCACCTGGGAAGAGCTCGACAATGGTTGACATGTACGCAACGATGTGGGCGATACCAAAGATCATGTCGCTGGTCTGCGTGTCTTGGCGTTGCTCGCCGTTTACCGTGCATCCCAGTTGTAAGTCGT
>LIAZ01000026.1 GCA_001438985.1 Acidimicrobium sp. BACL17 MAG-120823-bin42
TTTTCTTGCATCAGATGCGGCGAGCTGGATAACGGGTGAAACTTATGTGATTGATGGTGGTGCAGGCGTTGCCTCTGGGGCAATGTGATTACGCACCAATTTGGCGCAACGCAGCAATGTCAACTTTCCCGAGTGAAGTTTTCGGGATCTCATTAATCGTTCGCACTTCAGCAGGAGCACAGAATGCAGGCAGATGTTTCTTGACGTGGTCGCGAACATCCTCGAGAGAGAAAATGGCGCCATCTGAACTGGAGATCCACGCGACCACACGTTCTCCCCACGTTGTGTCTGGTAATCCTCGAACGACAACCTCTGTTATGCCACTAAGCAGGGCAATCACTCGTTCCACGTCTGCTGGCCACACGTTTTCGCCTCCGGTGTTGATCATGTCGTCAGTACGACCGTAAATTTTCACAACTCCATCATCAACTGATCCACTGTCATGTGTGTGAAACCATCCATCGGTAGAGACTGCTGTGTCAGAAAATCGGTAGCCGCGAAACAATGAAGGACTTTTCAGAATGATCTGCTGTTCGATTGACTCAATGACTACGCCATCTAAAGGCTTGCCGTCGTATACGATCCCGCCGAATGTCTCGGTCATTCCGTACGTTGTGGCGACATTGGCAGGCAGGTGTGCCGGCGCTGCTGCTCCGCCCAACAGAATCTTGTGAAACAGTGATGCATCGATTCGCGCCAAGGCAGTTGGAACGAGAGAGACGTGAGTTGCTCCGCTGTTCACAGCATCATCGATTCGCGAAGCGTCAAACGACGGGTGAATGGTGAGTGGGTTGCCATGTTTAACCGCACGGGCAAGGATGCTGAATCCTGCAACGTGAGATACGGGTAGGCACAGCAGCCAGTGGGTTGAGGCATCAGTGCTGAGGCGCGCCGCCGACATGGCAAGTAGCGCCTCTATCGATTGGTGAGTGTGAATCACGCCCTTTGGTGTGCCTGTAGATCCACTCGTGGAAATGATGAGAGCATCGCCGTCTTCTACAGGGGCGCCATCGCTGCGTTGGATGACATTGCCGTCTGGCCCAATGATTTGGCTTGGACGCAACACCGACACCAGATCTTGTTTTGCGCGCTCGGGAAGACGTTGATCAATTGGTAGTACGGCATCGCCTTGGTCCCATGCAGAGCGAACATGGCGAATCATGTCATTGCTGGCAGGCATGTCCAAAGCGATTAACCGATGCACGGTCATCAGCGTAGGCGGTGAGAGATGCGACACTGGAGTGATGAATAAACAACCAAGCGGCATGCAACTGTGGATTTTGGGGGCTCGTCCGAGAACATTGCCCGCTGCGTTTGTTCCTGTTTTTGTTGCATGTGGTCAGGCGATATCGCAGCAAACTGATCAGCAAAAGATGTGGTTAAATGCGCTATTCGCACTCATTGTCAGTGTGGCGTTGCAGGTTGGAGTCAATTATGCAAATGATTACTCGGATGGGATAAAGGGGACAGACAATGACCGTGTCGGTCCATTGCGTCTGGTCGGCTCAGGATTGGTTCCCGCAAAATTGGTCAAACGTGCTGCCATCATCGCCTTCGGAATTGCAGCGTGTTTTGGTTTGCTGATAGCCCTGTCAACCACGCTGTGGTTGCTTCCCATCGGTGCTGTGTCTATTGCGGCCGGCTGGTTGTACACCGGGGGCCCAAAGCCGTATGGCTATTTCGGATTAGGCGAATTATTCGTCTTCGTATTCTTTGGTCTGGTTGCTACGTGCGGTTCGGTGTACGCGATCACGCAAACGATTGATGTGGAGACGTGGTTGGCAGCAAGCGTCGTGGGTTTGCTCGCGTGTGCCTTGCTCGTTATCAACAATTTGCGCGATATTCCTGGAGATACTCAAGCGAATAAGAAAACACTCGCTGTTCGCATCGGTGATCGCAAGACGCGACAGCTGTTCTATGCAATGTTTGTGATGGTTGCTGTCATGATTGCTGTAGTTGGCATCAGTGATCGCAGCGTCTTGATCGCGATGTTGGGTTTGGTTTCGGTAGTGCCTGCGGTCAAAGTGGTGGCCGCAGGTGCAAAGGGCCGCGAGCTCATTCCAGTTCTTGGGGCGACCGGCAAAGCGCAACTTGTTGTTGGGCTGTTACTTGCTGTTGGGTTGGCTATCTAGCCACCGATTCACGACCTCAGCGAAAGCTTCGGGTTGGTCGGTATGTGCACAATGGCCTGCGCTTTTGATAACAGCAATCTGAGAGTTGCTCATCAGACTGTGCATCTTGTGTGCAGTCTCAGTGAACTTGACGTCGAACTCACCGGTAACTAAGAGGATGGGAATCGTGATTTCTGCCAAACGATCCCACAGGGGTTGCTGCTGACCGGTGCCACAGAGCCTCAAACTACTGGCGAGAGCACGCGGAGAGTTGCGCAATCGATCTTGGATCTCGGAATCATCGAAATGAGAGAACTGAAACAGGGGCTGTGTGGTCCAAGACTCAAGAAATACTTTGGTTCCATCGCGTTCAATTGACATCGCTAACGCTTCATCTGCTGCGATGCGTTCCGTTCGATCGTGTGGATCAGACAATCCTGGTGTTGCTCCAACGAGAACGGCGCCCGTAAACGAATCGGGATAGTCGATGATCGCGTGGAGCGCCATGCGCGCTCCCATGCTGTAACCAACCAACACAGAATTATGTGCGATGTTTGCAAGTTCGGTGGCCGTCTGTTGCAAATTCAATGATGTGTCTTGAGAGTCACCGTGGTTAGGTGCATCGATAAAAATATGGGTTGAATTGTTGATGCCAGTTGCGGGTTTCATCCATGATCGATGTGTTTGTGTGAAGCCGTGAACAAAACTGATTCGACGATCACCCGATCCCTGGCTAACAACGTGCAATGTCATGCTTGGGCGTGCATTCGTTCGAGAATGCGCTCAAACATTTCCACATCTTGAGCGCCAGGAACCGACCACTGGCCATTGATCACAAATGTTGGCACGGCGGTCACACCGAGATCAGAAGCGGATGCAATTTCGGCTCGTACCTGTGCGGCTAATTCATCACTTTGCAAGAATTTCAAGCACGCATCACGATCGATGCCAACCGTTGAAGCGCAACCTGCGAGGACATCAACGTCGGCAATATTGAGACCGTTGGTGAAGTACGCATCCATCAAGCGCTCCTTTAATGCGACGTGAGACGCGTTTCCGTAATTGTCTAATGCAATATGCAAGCAGGCGATGAGCATCAAAGGTGTTTGCACGAAGCGCGATATCCATATTGAATTGGATGTTTTCGGCTGCTGCAACCGAGGTGACATGTTGAAGGATCTCGGTAGCACGTGCTTGTCCGCCAAACTTCTTCGCGTACCCCTCAATCACAGGGGTCGCACCGTCTATGGGTGCCGTGGGGTCAAGCTGGAATGGCTTGAAGGAGTAATCCACTTCAATGTCGATTCCGCGGTCACGCAAACGCAGTATTGCCGTCTCGAAGCGCCTTTTTCCGATAAAACACCACGGACATATGACGTCGGAGAAGATTTCGATGCGCATAGATGCCACGATAGAGGGGATGGCTTCCAGTCCTGCAACCACGGCGACATTCTGCGCCACTCTTGTTGATGAGTGGGTGAGGTTGGGCGTCGTCCACGCGGTGGTTGCCCCTGGTTCTCGTAGTACGCCGATGGCGGTTGCGCTCGCAAGTCATCCACAGGTTTTGTTGCATGTGTTTCATGATGAGCGCTCTGCTTCATTTGCGGCACTAGGGATTGGTCTGCAGTCGGGTATTCCTGCCGTGTTGTTGTGCACGTCGGGAACTGCTGCAGCAAACTTCTTTGGTGCCGTCATCGAGTCTCACCACGCCAATGTTCCGCTTCTGGTGTGCACGGCAGACCGACCACCAGAATTGCAAGGTGTAGGGGCGCCACAAACCATCAACCAAACACATTTGTATGGCAGCTTTGTTCGCAAGTTCATTGATGCAGGAATAGCCGACTCAGCAAAGCAATCAAAATGGCGTTCAGTTGCTCGCGAAGCATTCGCTTCAACGGTTGGTGTACATCGTGGGCCGTGTCATGTCAATCTTGCGTTTCGCGAACCACTTGTTGGTGAAGTTGGACAGTTGCCACCAATTGATACTCATTCACCAGTGCGGATGAGTGCAGATACGGCAACTGCCTCTGAGCGCAAGAAACTCTCGCTCGCGTTACGCGCAGAACAGGGAGTGATCATCGCCGGTAACGGTATTGATCAGCCTCGATTCGTGTTCGAACTTGCGGCAAAATTGCAGTGGCCAGTTATTGCCGACTCTCGCAGTATGTGTCGGGTTGATAGTGATACTGCCAAAGGTGCGGTAGTGATTAGTTGTGCAGATGTGATGTTGCGTCACCCACAAACGGCAGAGAGACTCACTCCAAAGTTCGTGCTGCGCATTGGGGATCCACCTGTAAGCAAAGTGGTAAATCAGTGGCTAGCACGAAGCGGGGCGGAACAGATAGCGATTACACCTCAGCCAACGCTGATAGATCCCGACAAAGTGGTAAGCACCCATATCGTCTCTTCCATTAACGAGTTATTGATCGAGATGTCGCGAGGTGAGGCGCAGCGAGCAACAACTGCATGGATTGATCATTGGGTGAAGGCGGAAAGCGCAAGCAGACAGGCACTCGATGCGACCTTCGCTCAGCAGATCCAACTCTCAGAGCCGCTTGTGGCGACAACGGTTGTTGATGCGTTGCCGAATGGTGCTCACTTGGTGCTGTCGTCGTCAATGCCGGTTCGAGATGTCGAGTGGTTTGGCGCACCACGTACTGGTTTGCGCGTATTGAGTAATCGCGGAGTCAACGGTATTGACGGTGTGGTATCTACCGCTGTCGGAGTAGCACTGGCTTCTGGTGTACCAACAACTTTGCTTATCGGCGATATCGCATTGCTGCACGACAGTAACGGACTATTAAACCTGATTGACCGAACGGTAGATCTCAAGATTGTGCTTGTCGACAATGAGGGCGGGGGAATCTTTTCGTTCCTTCCACAAGCACAAGAACTGTCTGGCAATCAGTTTGAGCAGTTGTTTGGCACGCCGCATCATGTTGACTTTGCTTCACTGGCTGGGGCTCACCGTATTCCGTTTAGTGCAGCCACAACGGCACCTGAGTTGCGTGAATCCTTGTCTGCATCAGGCACGCGAATGATTGCGGTGCGTACTGACCGCACGCAGAACGTTTCAGACCATAACGAGCTCTACCAAGCGGTTTCGAACGCGCTGAACAGTTAATTGGTTTATGGGCGAATGAGAGCTGCAAGCATTGCCTGCAGTTTTGCTTGAGTCTCTGCTAATTCGTCTAGTGGTTCGCTGTCGGCAACGATTCCGCCACCCGCAAAGAGTCGTGCGATGGTGCGATCGCCGTTCAGTTGCGCACATCTAATGGCTACCGCAAAAGTGCCATTGCCATGTTGATCAAACCAGCCAACGGCGCCGCCGTATCTTCCCCGATCCAGGCCTTCACATCGTGCTATCAGCGCAAGGGCTTTGTCGCGTGGGAAACCGCCAAGGGCCGGAGTGGGGGAAAGAGCAAGTGCAGCATCAAGCACATGTAACCGAGGTTCGGAAAGTTTTCCGATCATCTGAGTGCCAAGGTGTGCAACGTTTGCTACTTGCACAATGGAGGGTTCGGCTTCCCAGTCAAGATACGAGCAATGTGGAAGGAGTGTGTCATGGACCATGTTGATGACTACACGATGCTCAATTTGATTTTTGGAACTGGCCAGTAGTTTGTCTGCAAGCAGACGATCGGTAACTGGGTCTCCGGTACGTGGGGTAGTGCCTGCCAGTGGATGGCTCGTGATCTCGTCACCATCAATGGCAACGAGTAATTCGGGTGATGCACCAATAAAGCCATCAAAAGAAAAGCGATAGCTCGAACCAAACGAAGCACGCAAGCGCAGTAGCACTGCATGAATGTCGATTGGCATGTTGGACTCAACAAACACATCACGAGCGATCACGGCTTTAGTGATTTCGCCGTGTTGCACCGCTCGTCGAGCGGTATCTACGGCGCTGAGATATGTGGTTACGGGGACACCTTCGTGGACAGAGAATGAGGCATGTGTAGGTGTTGGGCTTCCTATGTGCCATGGTGGCAACGGGGCATCGTCAATGACCGTCACCCACGTTTCACCGTGTGCGGTTTTTGCAAGAGTGACTGCGGGAAGGATGAATTCACTCGGTGAGTCTTGATTGAAAGGTATCGAACCAAACATCAACGGTCCGACACCAACAGGAGCGTCAGAGGTTTCGTGGAAGACATCTTCCAAGACCATTCGAGCATTTTGAGCAGTTGTCGTTGCACTGATGCCATGACCTGCAAAGCCGATTCCGTCGCGAACAAACAAGAAGCCGTCTCCACGTGCGAATTCGTTGAGATCTACAGGTTGATCAGTAACCGAAGATAAAGGAAAAGAACGGGCTCGCAAGTGTGAACCTATTTTTTGGTGGCGTGCATCAGCTGTGTGAGTCCGCCCGAGAGTTGTTCGTGACGAACATGTTCAAATCCAGCGTCTTGCAACATGCGCACGAGCTGTGCGGGTTCTGGCAGGTATGCAACACTTTTTGGCAGATAGTTATAAGCAGCGCGATCAGAAAGCAAGCCGCCAATACGCGGCACTACCTTGCCGAAGTACACAGAGTTGCCCCACCTGATAAGTGGATTAGTGGGTGTGCTGACATCAAGAAGTGCAATCCGGCCACCAGGTTGCACAACGCGACTGATCTCGGCAAAGAATCGAGACAGATCGACGAGATTGCGAAGGGCAAACCCACAGGTGACACCATCTACTGATGCCGTCGCAATCGGTAATGACAAAATGTCGGCCTGTACACGTGGAGCGTTGCTGTGGTCGGCAGCCAGCATGCCAAACGACATATCGAATGACAGTGGAATTAAACCTGCCTTGCGCAAGTCAATGCACAAGTCGCCCGTTCCGCTGGCCAGATCGAGTACGCGGGCCCCTTTCGGCAATGCAAGTTTACGAACAGCGATTTTGCGCCAGCGCGTGTCAAGTCGAAACGTCATGATTCGATTGACCATGTCGTATCGCGGGGCGATCGCATCGAACATGTTCTGTACGACTTTGGCCTTTGCTTCACCCTGAGGCAGGTCGGTGGTATCCCAAGCGGCTTTTCCGGTTTTGCTCACCTCGTCAGGCTACGACACACTAGGCAATACTTGATGGTGGACCTCGTCACAATGTTGACGAATGTGTAGTTTCAGGGGGACGCATGATTGATTTTTCATTTTCACCAGAGATCGAAACGGTGCGGCTGAAAGTTCGGGCGTTTATGGACGAGTGTGTTCGGCCACGCTGGGATGCCATCGATCAGAATGATCGTGCGGCCGTAGTGAAAGCCATTGTCGAATTACGTAAACAAGCCCAAGAGGAATGGAATCTGTGGCTTCCACACATGCCTGCCGAATGGGGTGGCATGGGGCTTGGGCCGACGGCGATGGCCGCGGTTTCTGCTGAAGCCGCAAAGGTGAGCATCGGTCCGTACGTGCTCAACGCGCAAGCACCCGACGAAGGCAATCAGCACACACTGCTGCATTGGGCAACGCCAGAACAAAAAGAGAAATACTTGCGCCCGTTGTGTGAGGGCAGAGCTCGATCGTGTTTTGCAATGACGGAGCCCGAGGTTGCCGGTAGCGATCCAACGTTGATCAAGACCTTTGCATACAAAGACGGTGATGAATGGGTCATCAACGGTCACAAATGGTTTATCTCGGGCGCACGTGGTGCGCAGTTCGCATTACTTGTTGCTCGTACTGAGGAAGATCCCGATCTGCCTCAGGCAGCAAATTCATGCTTCATTGTCGATATTCCAAGTGAAGGATGGAATGTGGTGCGTGATGTCGAGACGATGTCGGGCGGTCACAACCATTGTGAAATTGAAATCAAAGACTTACGAGTTCCTCATACCAACATGCTTGGAGGCAGAGGACAGGGCCATTTGCTCGGCCAGTACCGTTTGGGGCCTGCGCGTCTGGCCCATTGCATGAGATGGATCGCGCAAGCGGAGACTGCTCTTGACATGATGGTTGCTCGTGCACTCGAGCGATACTCGCATGGATCACTGCTTGCTGAAAAGCAGGGCATCCAATGGTTAATCGCCGACTCGGCGATGGAGATGTATCAAGGCAAATTGATGATTCTGCACGCGGCATACAAGATCGAGAATGGCATGGATTTTACGAGTGAAGTCAGTATGACGAAGCACTTCGTGGCAAATAGTTTGTGGAGAATTATTGATCGCGCAATCCAAGTACACGGTGCACTTGGATATAGCACCGATACACCACTCGCCGGCATGTTGCAGCAGGCTAGGTGGAGCCGCTTTGCAGATGGCGCAGATGAGATTCACCAGATGCGTATTGCGCAACGGACCATTGCCGCATATAAGGATTTTGGAACAACGAAGAAAGCAACAGGAGATCTTCCGCTATGACATCAAGCGCGTCAAGTAATCAGCAGGTGACCTTTGGCGTGTTTATGCCACAAGGATGGAAGATGGAGTTGGTGGGCATACCAAGTGCTACCGACAAATGGAATGCCGCAGTGGACATTGCTGTCACTGCAGAACAACTGGGCTTCGATTCGATCTGGGTGTACGACCACTTTCATAACGTTCCCCGACCAGCACATGAAACAGTGTTTGAGTGCTGGACAGCCATGGCTGCAATCAGCCAATTAACCACAACTATTCGGTTAGGCCAAATGGTTGGCTGCAATCTCTATCGTCCGCCTGCATTGCTGGCAAAGATCACAAGCACGCTTGATGTGATCTCTGGGGGTCGTTTGGATTGGGGGATCGGAGCGGGTTGGTACGAAAACGAATGCCGCGGATATGGTTACGAATTCCCGGTACCGAAGGATCGCATTGCGATGCTGCGTGAATCCGTTGAAATCGTCAAGATGATGTGGTCTCAAGAAGAGACGACATATGACGGCAAGTATT
The DNA here is from genome assembly GCA_001438985.1 of Acidimicrobium sp. BACL17 MAG-120823-bin42. Lineage (GTDB taxonomy): Bacteria > Actinomycetota > Acidimicrobiia > Acidimicrobiales > Ilumatobacteraceae > UBA3006. Next base: position 8,971 of record LIAZ01000026.1, read on the forward strand.
ACCAATTAGTTCGCGCTAATTGCGACCCAAAGCCGTTGCAATCCCCGCGCCCGCCAATTTGGATTGGTGGAGGAGGCGAGCAATTGACGCTGCGCGTGGTGGCACAGCATGCCGATTACTCAAACTTTGGCGGAACACTCGAAGACTTCGCACGAAAAGTGGAAATCCTCAAAGGTCACTGTCTCAAAGTTGGACGTGACGAATCCGAAATACGCAAGACCACGTCGGGGGAAATTTTAATTCGCGATACCGAAAAAGAGCTTCGCGAATTTCAGATTGCAAGTGGCCGCGGCGACAATTTTGAACAATGGAGTAACGCCAACTTCGTCGGTACGCCAGAACAGGTGGCTGAACGCATCGGACAGTTCGTCGACAACGGTTGCAGTGGGTTCATCCCGTGGTGTGTTGATTACCCCGACAAGCAGACTCTGACGGAGTTTGCAAAAATTATGGGGACGTACCGCAATTAGTAATTAGCGAAGACTAGAAGTAGTAGCGGAAAATCAAATCAGCAACGCATGAAGGTTTTGTTGCTCCTTCGCATTCAAATGTTGCTTGCACGGTTACTTGCACGCCACCGGCAATCTCTTCCGCTGCTGCCAAACTTGCACCGACGCGTAATTTTGCACCAACCGGCACGGGTGCCATGAAGCGAACCTTATTGGTGCCGTAGTTGACGCCCATTTTCACACCCTCAACCGACCAGACCTTTCCGAGTAGCACTGGTGCGAGAGACAGAGTGAGATATCCGTGAGCAATCGTTTGACCGAACGGTCCCGTCTTTGCGCGCTCAACATCAAGATGAATCCACTGATGGTCTCCCGTTGCATCAGCGAACATTTGCACCTGCTCTTGAGTGACAGTGATGTAGTCGCTGTATCCCAGATGCTGTCCAACATGTGCCATGAGGTCTGCTTGGTCTTTAATGATCGTTGCCATTACTTCAGTGTGGCAGACACGGGCACGGTGATGCGAACCAGGGCCGTGTCGCTAACGAAACCAGACCTTTTGATGCGATCGGCTTTGAGTATGTAGCAGTAACGCGCAGAGAGCGATATCGAATGCCGCGCTAAGGAATGACCCGCCAAGTGGACGCCGGTAGATGATGAAATTTGAGACAAAAGGCGAAAATCCTGCAACGAGTGCCAAGTAGTAGCCGATCTTCAGTTCATTGGCCATCAGCAATCCACCAAGTGCATGAGACGCAATAACGATCAATCCGTAAAGGAAACCAAATGAGTAGATCATCCGGATATAGCCAATCTCCATCTGGCTATCCATGAAATTTGCAAGAGCAAAGAACCCATTCAGATAGAGCAACCATGTAGCAATCTGCAGGGTTTGTGGCTGCATTCTGTCGAACCATTTTTTAACATTGATATTGCGCACCGTTCTATTCTTGCAGACCTAACCTATGAGCATGCGCTCCGGCTTTGTTTCACTCGTTGGGCGTCCCAATGTGGGTAAATCCACTCTTGTCAATGCTTTGTGTGGCGAAAAAGTAAGCATCGTGTCGGATAAACCGCAAACCACACGTACTCGTGTGCGTGGAGTGGTTACCCGCGATGATTATCAGATTATTTTCGTCGACACCCCGGGTTTGCATAAGGCTGTCAGCGCACTCGGCGAACGTGTCAACGCAACTGCGTTGGAATCGACGAAAGACGTTGATGTTGTC
>LIAZ01000027.1 GCA_001438985.1 Acidimicrobium sp. BACL17 MAG-120823-bin42
TTCGGATCAATTTGCTATCGCTGGCTTGTGGAGCAGATGGATTAACGTACGCGGAGAAACGTTATTGACGTGCACTGCCTTGACGACAGAGGCAAACACAACTATTTCGCAGGTGCATCATCGGATGCCTGTATTGCTCACCCGAGAGGGTGTTGAAGGTTGGCTGAGCAACTCCACTTCGCCAGATTTTTCAATGACTCAGAACATTGATAACTCTGCAACACGCCATTATGCAGTATCTACAGAAGTAAATAATGCGCGAAATTACGGCGAGCACTTACTTGACCCCGTGTCATTGGTCGACAGTGATGACGAGACGCTGTTTTAGTTGAGATGAATTGATATCTGTTGGGCAATAGAAGCAAGATCATTAAAATCAACCTGCTGAGCAGCGTTGGCAAATGAAACGTCATCAATTGATTCAGCAGGAATCACATGAATGTGGCAATGGGGAACTTCGAATCCCGCAATGATCAGTGCAACTCGCGTGCATCCCAGTGCTTGTTTTTGTGCTGAGGCGATGAGCTTTGAAACGCTAAAGCAATGTTGTGAAACGTCGTCTGGCAGGTCGGTCCATTGGTCGACTTCGAGCCTCGGTACAACAAGGAGATGGCCTCGAGAAATGGGGTTGATCGTCATGAAAGCAACACAATGTTCGTCTTGGAACACAAAAGTTCCAGGTAGTTCGCCTGTAATGATGCGTGTAAACAGTGTTGCCATCGGCTTTACAATACTTCCTGAAGCGTAGGGAATAGATGGTTGTATTGTTGCAGTGTGAGTACAACCTCCGAGTCAATGTTCAGCGGTATCCCATCGGTTCCTAATGCGATCACGTTGGTCCGCTTGCTCACGCTTCCGTGGTTCTTATACATGTTGTTTTCCCAGGATCAGCGAGCTGGTGCGGCGTTGTTACTGGGTGTCCTCGGTATGACGGATTGGGTAGACGGATGGATCGCGCGCAGGTTCAACCAAGTATCGGCGTTTGGTTCAGTATTTGACCCTGCAGTAGATCGCGTCCTGTTTGTGGTTGGCGCCGTCAGCGTGATGATTGATGGTGCGGTGCCGATGTGGCTGTGTATTGCCATTCTTACGCGTGAAATCGCCGTTGGGCTATTGATGGTCACAGGGGCCGTCTGTGGAATGGAACGCTTTGCAGTGTCAATTAATGGCAAGAGATACACATTTTTGCTGATGACGGCAGTTCCGTTGCTGTTGTTAGCTGGGAGTAATCACGCCACGGCCGATAGCGCTCGGGTGGTTGGGTGGATGCTGGCGATCCCCGGATTGTTCCTTTCGTACACCACCGCTTTTGGTTACATACCGCTCGTGCGGAATGGACTTCAAAAGGGGAGAGCAGCCCGAAGGCTACGGTAGAGGTATGGCGTACGTTTTTTGCAACAACTGCGGTCATCGAAATCCACCACAATCTGGATTCTGTTCGGCGTGTGGCTCGGTATTGGATTTACCCGAACAGCGCACAATTGTGATCGCCAAGGTTGACCCACTTCAGGATGCGCCAGGTGATGCAGACAACGTTTCGGTTTCCGCAACTGAGATACATGCTGGTAAGGCGTTGTTAGTGGTGCGCTCGGGTGCTCAAAGTGGCAGCCGATATGCGTTGAGCCATTCAACAACTGTTGGACGTCATCCCGAGAGCAACATTTGTCTTGATGACGTCACCGTTTCACGCCGTCATGCGCTGATTGAACAGGTAAGTGGCAAGTATGTAGTGCGCGATCTTGGATCGCTTAACGGGACTTATGTCAATCAAATGAGAATTGATGAACTCGCTCTTGAACAAGGTGATGAACTGCAAATCGGCAAGTATCGCATGGTGTTTTTCAATGGATGAAAAATATTACAAATCAATAGGCGAAGTGCTCGGATTATTGTTAGACGAGTTTCCTGACGTCACGATTTCAAAGATTCGATTTCTGGAGAGCCAGGGATTGATCGAACCGGAACGGACACCTTCTGGGTATCGAAAATTTAGTGATTCAGAAGTTGATCGCCTCAGATTTATACTGCGAGAACAACGTGAGAATTATTTACCGTTGAAAGTAATTCGCACGCGATTAGACAATGACACGAGCGATGGACTGATCCGGCCCTACGACGACACCGATCCAACAGGGGTTCGCGCGGTAGGAGCAGAAGCGAACCATCCAGCCGCCGCTAAGAAGTTGAATAACGCTCCTGTTGCACCGCACAAAATGCGAGCACAGCGCGACGATACGTTGTCGATCGATCGTGGTGAGTTGCTTCATGCGATTGAGATGGACGACAAGTTGTTGAAAGAAATTATCGCCGCTGGTTTGGTATGTCCAAGAAAAGTTGGAGATTTGGAGATGTATTCTCCACTTGACCGCGAGATCCTCGTGGTTATCGCAAAGTTCAATGAGCTTGGAATTGATGTACGAAATCTCAAGCGTTGGAAGCAATCGGCAGAGTCCGAAGTTTCGTTGTTTGAAGGACGCATCAAACCCTATTTCCTGCAGAAGAACCCGTCCGCCAAGGCCCAAGCCGAGGTGATGCTGGATGACTTGATCGATCTTGGTGAACAGTTGCGCGCCGCATTGGTAGAAGTTGCATCTCGGTCATTTCGTGGCAATCGCCAGTCGTGAGCAATAGGGTAATAACGTCATGACGAATCGCATACCTGCAGAACTCGAAGGCATTCGCGTTGAAGTTCCATCAAATATCCCGGTCATGTTGATTCGAGAAACTGGTGGCGAGCGACGAGTGATCCCCATTTACATCGGTGAATCTGAGGCGTCAGCCATTTCGGTTGCACTCAGCGGCGTGGTTCCAGATCGGCCGCTGACTCATGATCTTTTGCTGAACATTGTTTCGGATCTGGGTGGGGAAGTGTCAACAGTTGAGATCACTGAAGTACGAGAACATACATATTTCGCCAATTTACATATCTCGGTCAAAGGTTCTGAACAAGTCATCTCACTCCGTCCTTCTGATGCAATCGCGTTGGCGGTTCGTGCAGATGTACCAATTTTTGTTGACTCCGCATTGCTCGACAAGGTAGGAAAGGCTTCTGTGGGCGTCGAGGAAACCGACGAAGAAGAGATACTTGATGATTTCCGTGAGTTCATTAATTCAATAAATCCAGAGGATTTTCAGGGCTAGTCAAAAGCGCGAGTTGCCCGTAGCCTGTCGTTATGCGACATGGCTTTAGCGGTACCCAGGCTGCTGAGGTGGTCGGTATCTCTTACCGTCAACTGGACTACTGGGCTCGAACCAATCTTGTCCGCCCATCATCGTTAGACGCCGCGGGAAGCGGCAGTCGTCGCGTGTACACCTATCGCGATCTTTTGGAATTGCGCGTCATTAAGAATCTGTTGGATGCCGGAATCAAACTTGAATCCGTTCGCGAAGTGTTTAAATACTTGCGCAATCACGTGGACACCGAAATCGCCGCGGCACATATTGTGATCAGCGGACAATCCGTGGTGTTATGTCAGGGTGACCAACTAGTCGACGTGTTACGCAACGGACAAGGCGTGCTGAATGTCTTGCCATTGAGCGGTGTCAAGGAGCAGGTCGATTCACAGATCCTGCGAATTGAGCGGGCAAAGACTCAGCCAGCAACAACACGCTTGCCCGACACCATCGCGTTGTAATTACGCCTGAGACTGGCCCGTATCGGGTGGGGAAGTGGTGTCTTTGGGACGTTTGTCCTGAGGAATGAACGCCATCAATGGGCCAAGTCGCTTACTCAATTCGGTAAGTGCACCTGATAGATCAGCAAGGCGATTTACCGCACCGAGCGCGCCATTGACATGTGGCATCACTTGGCGCATTGGTCCTTCGATGTCATCAAGCAATCGGTTTACACGCGATGCAACCTGATTCATGTTGTCCATCGATTGCACAAACAACTCCATCGCTGCGATGAGCGATTCAACAGTTCGACGCGCCTGATCTACGGCCTTGGCTCCAGAGGTCACGGGATTGAAGTCGGAAAGGAGAGCAAATAGTTCGTTGACCTGCTGTTGGCCAAACGGTTGCGATTGTTGTCTGGATCCTTCGGTGTCGCTCATATCTTCACTCTAGGTTGCCGTATTGTCCGACCGAGCCTTGGCGCTGATTTGATTTGGTGAGTGCCACGGCTTCATCCAAATCAGCCACAAACAAATTGATTTTGTCATGATGAATTGCGTTGACCGTGCAGTGCAACGAATCGGGTGGTTGCTGTCTGTCGACATACCAGCCACGTGTACGAAGCTGATCGGCAACGGCAAATATGTTGAGAGAACTGGAGTCTCGCGCACCGAAACTCAACAACGTTGCATCGGGTCGAACTCGAAGCGCGAGATCATCGTGTTGATCAATATGATCGGCAAGAGCAACGGTCGCGCGTCGTGCGCGTCGAGTGAGATCGAGGTATCCGTCATCCCCGAGATGATGCATTACTGACCACGCACTGGCAATTGATCCGCCAGATTTTGTGCCAAGGGCCCCCGAGGATGCATAGAAGCCACCAAGCCAATTGTCGGTCACAAACCCTTGAAAAGATCGCAACATTTTGTTCGCATACATCACCACGGATGCACCTTTGGATGTGTACCCAAATTTGTGCAAATCAACCGACATTGACGTAACTCCGTCAACTGCCAAGTTCCATGGCGGAATAGGTTCACCTAAACGCGCGAGGTAGGCGAGCGTGACGCCACCCATACACGCATCAACATGACAATTGATTCCGTGTTCTAACGCCAAATTGGCTATTGAGGGGACATCATCAATCACGCCTTGGGGATACTGGGGGGCAGAGGCAACCAGCAAAATCGTGTTCTCATCGATTAGCTCACGCATGCCGTCAGCGTGAGCACGCCAATTGGTGCCCACAGGTGATCGGCGCGGTTCAACATCAAAATAGGCACAAGCCTTCTCAAAGGCGGCATGCGCCGATGTTGGAAGCACCACATTTGGCTTGGTGATGTTGCGGCTATGACGGAACTGATCACGGGCAGCCTTGACGATCATCAAGATGCTTTCTGTGCCCCCTGAGGTCATGAATCCGGCGCTATCAGCGGTTGCACCCAGCCAGTCACGAGTCATGGACACCACATCGGCTTGCATGGTCTTGAGACTCGGGAATGCATCTGTCGATAAAGCGTTTTCGCCGCTAAAGCGTCGGTACGCCTCTTCAGCAAGTGCAATGGCTTCAGGGCCCGCGTGGTACGCCAAACTGAAGGCACGACCATTGCGCCAGTCGACATCGTTGGCGCGCAGGCTTTCTAGCGCGGTCAACACGTCAGTGGCGGGGAGACCTTGTGTGGGCATACGTTTCATGATGTGTTCCTAACTTTACATAACTATCATTATGGGCTAAAGGTCCTCAACAGGATCCACGGAACGACCAGTGATTTGCTCATGAATCAGGGGTTTCGCGGCCTCCAGTAACCACGTTAATGCTGCCTTGAAATCTCGTGTTGTCGGATCGATAGACGGGTCCAGGTCGCTTTCAACATCGTCAATTGCACACTTCAGGATGAAGATTTGATCACGTAATGCATCGAGCGCCGACCGAGTTACCACGAGCTCGTCTTCGCTGAGGGCTAGTTCGGTTGCACGTTGACGAGCAACCCAGTCCCATTGTTTGCATGCTTGGGTACAGAATCTGCGTGGCCGACCCGAGCCAGTTTGTTTCGGCAATGGTGTTCGACACCATACGCATCGTGAATCGTCCAGCTTCGGACGCGGTGATTGAGTGTTTCCCACCTGCCCCGGACGACTCGTGTCTCCAGAATTGCGCAATATCGTCATGACGAAAAGTTAAAGCCTTTTGCTGTCCATTGTGTGGATATCGCCCCATACTGGTTTGGTGATGCAATTACCTCCTGCCCCGCAGTCCTCATTTGCAAGTGACAATGTGGCGGGCGCTCACCCATTGGTGATCGAAGCGATTACTCAAGCAAACCGTGGGCACTTCCCTGCCTATGGTGCCGACCCAATCACGGTGCGAACCCAACGTGCGTTTCGGGAATTGTTTGATCATGACGTGACGACTCATTTCGTATATGGAGGTACGGGTGCAAATGTTTTTGCTCTTGCAACCATGTTGCAGCCGGCTGAGGCCATTGTTTGTGCTGCGCAATCGCACATCAACGTTGATGAAACTGGATCGCCCGAGCGTATTCTTGGCGCAAAATTAATTGACATACCGACAGTAGACGCAAAGCTTCGCCCTAGCGATCTTGAATTCGTGCGGTCAATGATTGGCAACCAACATGGTGTACAACCTGCAGTCGTTGCAATTACCCAAGTAACCGAACTGGGAACGGTGTATTCGGTAGAAGAAATTCGCCAACTCAGTGATGCTGCACACGCGCTCGGTATGTACATGTACTTAGATGGCGCTCGAATCGCCAATGCCACGGCTTCGCTTGGCGGAACTCGGGATGCGCTGCGTTCCTTTACACGCGATGCAGGTATTGACGTCATGACATTTGGATGCACTAAGGCAGGTGGTGTGTTTGGTGAAGCCGTGGTGTTTTTCAATCCGGAATTCGCGCGTCGGTCCTTATTTATTCGCAAGCTTGTCACCCAGTTGCATTCAAAAATGCGGTTTATCTCCGCGCAGTATGAAGCAATGCTCACCGATGATCTGTTCATCACACTTGGTGGACAGGCCAATAGCGCGGCGCAAAAACTGTTTGACAAGACGAGATCCATTTCATCGTTGCAACTGCACACACCGCCGCAAGCAAACTCGATGTTCCCCATTATCGGTGTCGAAAATCGCTCGGTGTTGCAACAATGGGCGCACTTCTACGATTGGGACGTCGCACAGGACCAGGTCCGCTGGATGACCGCTTGGGACGTTACAGATGAAGCCATTGACCAATTCGTTGCTGGTGTCGAGGCGGTGCTCGCCGACGGCCGTTCGGCTTAATTGACTGATCGGTTAGTTACCCCCTAGAGTGATGTCAAGGACAGGGTGCGGGAAACCGAACAGGTCGCGGGGGCGTCATGGCATCAATTGAATTTTCAGGTCGGCGAGTTCAAACCGATGATGACTGGATGAACGTTGCCGAGTGTCGTGGCTTAACCGAAGTGTTCTTTCCCCCAATTGCAGAACGCCCGCAAGCACGTGAGCGTCGCGAAGCGATGGCCCGCACCGTATGTATGCAATGTTCTGTCCTCGACACATGTCGATCATTTGCACGCGATAACCATGAGTATGGTTTTTGGGGTGGAGAATCTGAAGAAGAGCGTCACGCAGCGGGCTATCGCCTTATCGCGCCAATTGGCGTACGATCCGTCGCGCACCGTTAGACCGCTTCATCTCCCCCAATACGCACGCGCGGTGTCTGCGCCACGATGACACCTTTTCCTACTCAAGAGGTCGCTGAGCGTCTGGTCGCACAGGCCTGGAGCGAATACGACGGAGCTTCATCGATTGAACGATTCGACGAAGTCAGCGCGCATGTCTCAACTAATCGCGTATATCGATTGACGCTGTCAGACAGCACAAACGTCGTAGCAAAAATCTCGTCATATGGTTCGTACTTTTTATTTGCAGAAGATCACGATCGACTGTTCACGAGTCATCAGATGTTGCGTGGCACGCGCTGGCAATACTTTTTGGCTGAAGTATTGCCTAAAGGTGGCCATGCTTACACATGGTACGACGGACAGTATTGGGTTGCGTTTTACACCGAAGTCGAACGGGCGCAACAATTGCCACCCGTGTTGTCTACTGATCAGATTGGCACACTGGCACGTGAAATAGCATCCTTCCATCGTGAGTGTTCAAACATCTCCACTCACCTTCCTCCGACATCTAATTCAGTGAAAGGTGATGCGATCCACCTTCTTGATCAGTTGTCCGCAGAATATGCCTCGGAACAATTTGGATTAAGTCATGACGAAATACGTGTCGCATATCAGTCAACACATGAGTTTTTGATGCATCTTGAAGTCGTGCGATTTGACGAATGGGAAAAGATTCCCGTGTTAGTTGACTGGAACCTCGGCAACTTCTCGGTACATCTGAAGAACAATCATTACGAACTGTTCAGTCGGTGGGACTATGACTGGTTTCGAATTGACACACGTATGTTGGATTTCTATTTTCTTTCCCGAGTTTCATCCCAAACCGGCGACAAGACATCGTTCACCTATTCACCGCACACCCTCCTTGAACCTCGCTTCATGCACTTTCTCAGCGAGTATCACAAGGTGTTTCCACTCTCGCCACAGGAAATTGATTTTTTACCATGGGCGTATCGGTTTTTTGTTCTTAACTACGTAATACGAGAGGGTTCTAAGTTTTTTCGCACCGACATCGCTGAAAAATTCAGACACGATGCGGCAACGGTCTACCTTCCGCAATTGAACACCATTGATTTCTCTCGGTTACACCAAATTTGTCAGTAACGCTCGACCGTCTCGTTCAGTCCGAGATCTTGCGCAGTGCATGTTTGAAGTATTGACCCTTTTTGACATAGATGGCCGCGCCCAGCTCGATGTCAGCCTGTCGTGCACGACCTTCCTTGATTTGTGCAGGGGCTCCAACGGCGAGTGCTCCCGGTGGAACGATTTGGTCATTCAGAACAACAGCATTTGCCGCCACAATCGCCCCACTCCCCACTCGAACCCGGTGAAGTACTACGGCACCAGAGGAAACCTGGGCACCATTTTCGATGATGCAACATTCCAAATGCACGATATGGCCGATTACGCAGTCATCACCAACGATCGTCGGGTCGGTTGGTGTTGTATGGATGACCGAATTGTCCTGAATGCTCGTACGCGCACCGATGATGATCTTGCCATCGTCACCTCGCAATACAGCACCGGGCCAGATTGTCGACTCGGCACCGATCTCAACATTGCCGATAATCACAGCTTCGGGATGAACGAAAGCAGTTTCATGAATCTTTGGTACGAAGTCGCCTAATGCATAGATAGCCATGGCTCAACCGTAGTTCCTTGTTCTACGCCTCGGACATTGGGGAAAGTGCCATTTCGCAGATACCGTAGACGCCCATGTCTAAGCGCATTGATATCGAATTAACAAGTAACCGTGGTGATGGAACCTGGACCTGGCGTGCAGCCGGAGCGAAGACTCCTAAGGGCGCACTCAACGGTGCAATCCTCGATGCAGGTGCAAAGGTCGGCGACACCGTAAAGGTAGAAGCCGAATTCGATCTCGATGGCGTCGACATCCTCTCCGTAGTCAAGGTAAAAGAAAAGTCGTACCGCGGAAACTTGTTAGAGATCATCGGATCAAACAAAGAGTTTCAACCGGTTACTCAGAAGCTCGCGGAAAAGGGCAAGGATCGCAAGCCTCGCAAAGACGGCGATCGCAAACCACGTCGTGATGGCGATAAGCGTCCGCCGCGAGAAGGAGCCGATGCTGAGAAATCTGGCGACCGCAGACCGCGCAGACCGTCATTTACCGCTCCGCCAGAACTTCCAAAGCGTCCAGCAGCAAAACGGCTTAAACCGCGCCGCACACATCGTTCGGCAGTGCTTGACACGCTGCCAGTTGAGCAACGTGGGGTTGCAGAGCGTGCATTGATCGGTGGAATTAAAGCGGTTCGTGATGCAGTTAAAGAGCAAAACGATGCGCTGAAAAAAGAAGGCAAGCCTGAAATTCCTGCTGAGGGATTGATCAGTATGGCCCAGGAACTATTGCCAAAACTTCGTGTTGCCGAATGGCTTGACAAAGCCGAAGCCGCAAAGGCAGATATTCTCACGCTTGACCTCCGCGATTTACGACAAGTGGTCGTAGGAGCAGATGACCCAATGGTGGTCCGTGATGAAACTACTCGCGCTCTTGCTACAGAACTGAAAGCAGCGTTGAAGTCGCGACAAGAAACTGAACAAATTCAATGGCTTGAAGACATCAAGTCTGCAATCGCTGTTTCTCGTGTCATTCGTGCGCTCAAAATGTCAAGTGAGCCACCTAAGGCTGGGCAACCGTTTCCTGCAGAACTCGGCGCACAATTGGCTGCCGCTGCATCGACTGCAATCTCGTCCGAGACCGCCCCTGATCGATTCTGCGCAGTGCTTGAAGCAATCGCATTCTCGCCCGTCCGTGGTCAAGTGAAACTGGCAACAGTTCCAGCAAACCCGAACGAAACCGTGTTGGCCACCGTGAAGCGTGTTGCACCACTAGTCCCTCAGATTGCCGCATTATTCGGAGTGGTTGTTGCGCCGGGCGTATCATCACCTCGCCCTCTGCGTCCAACACGCCCTACACGCCCCAAGGCAAAACCAGCACCGAAAGCACCTTCAACTTCCACCGAAGGTTGATCGCGATCTAGTCTGATGGCATGTCAGACGTCGTCACATTCAGCAAAGATGGTCAAATCGGTTTCATCACATTAAACCGTCCCGAAGCGCGCAATGCCGTGAATGGCGCTGTTGCGCAAGCATTTGAGACAGCCATTGATCAGCTCGAAAATGATCCCGAGGTGTGGGTAGGTATTCTGCAAGCAAATACTGATGGCCAAGAAAAGCCAGTGTTTTGTGCGGGCGCCGACTTAAAGGCCCTCAACTCGGGAGAAAACAATTTATTTA
>LIAZ01000028.1 GCA_001438985.1 Acidimicrobium sp. BACL17 MAG-120823-bin42
TTACTTCTTCGCGTCGACCACTTTCAATATCAATGTCGATATCGGGAGGGCCGTCTCGTTCGGGAGATAAAAAACGCTCAAACAGCAAACCAAGCGAAACAGCATCAGCCTTTGTGATGTCGAGCGAATAACACACAGCACTGTTAGCTGCGCTTCCACGACCTTGGCAATAAATATTGCTGCGCGCACAAAACTGCACGATGTCCCACACCACCAAGAAGTAACCAGCAAAACCAAGTAGCTCAATCATTTCTAGTTCGTGATCAATCACACGCCATGCACGCGCACGAAGCGAAAGATCTTCAGCAGAATCGCGTGGCCGAATGCCATATCTGCGTGTAGCACCAGCCTCGACAAGTACGCGCAGATATGCAATCTCATCGAGCCCATCGGGACAGGGAAAAGGTGGCAACTGTGGAGCCACTAAGCGCAGATCGAATGCAGCATGCATGCCCATTTCGGCGGCCTGCTGCACAACACCTGGATAGCGAACGAAGCGACGGTTTTGTTCGGCCCCACTTCGTAAATATGCCGTTGCCGCGGGAGGAAGTCGTGGGTCAATGTCGTCAAGACTGGAACGCTCGCGCACAGCAGCAACCGCCGTGGCAAGTTTGTGCTGTGCAGGCGTTGCATACAACACATCATTTGTCGCAATACATGCAATATCACTGCGGTGTGCAAGACGCGCCAACTCATCGTTGCGTACCGAGTCGAGTGGATCACCGTGATCCCACAGCTCCATCACCACGCTGTCTTTGCCAAACACCGACACCAGTTGTTGCACACGACGTTGGGCAGTTGCGGGACCTTGTGCATATAACGCCCGCGAAACCACACCACTCTTGCCGCCGGTCAACACCCACCAGTCGCCGAGTGAAAACTCGGCTAAATGCTCAATTCCAAATACTGGACGATCTTTGCTTCCAGCGAGTTGGCCTGCACTAATGGCACTTGACAAGTGTGCATAGCCACGAGGATTGCGCGCAATCACCACAATGTCACCCACGGCTTCACCAACACTGCACTGCAGTTCGGCACCAAACACCGTTGGCAATTTCAATGCTCGTGCAGCCTGAGCAAATCGAACAATGCCATACAGTCCGTTGCGATCAGTAAGTGCAAGCGACTGCAACCCAAGCGTTACTGCTTGTTCAACGAGTTGCTCTGGATGCGACGCGCCTTGCAGAAATGAAAAGTTTGAGCGGCAGTGCAACTCTGCATACGGAACATCCCCCATACGCTCAGGGTAGCGAACATATGTTCGCTTTTATGAAGGACTAGAGCAGTCGGCGTACTGCTCGCAGACAGCCCGATAAGCCCACATCGCTCATATCGATGGCGGTATCCCAGCCAAACCAGCGCACATCTTGGCTTTCGTCCGCGCCTGGGGCGGGGTCGGCATCAGGGGCGTACATCAGGTATCGAAGGTCGAGGTGGGTGTGCCCACGGGGGCCAGGGTGCACATCGAGGTGCACCAACCACGGACCGGTTGTGGGGTGAACTACGTCGAGTCCGGTTTCTTCCCTCGCCTCGCGGAGGGCTCCCTCTGCCGGCGTTTCGCCTGCATCAATATGTCCACCTGGCTGCAACCACATGTTGAGCCGCTTATGCAGATGCAAGATAACACCGCGCTCGCCCACAACAATTCCGGATCCTGTGATGTGCGTTGGGTCGGACATTTCGTCAAATGGTTTAGTCAGCGTTGGCACCAAGTCGAGAAACTTGGTGATTGATTCGCGCTCACGCTCGTCACACGGAATGGCTGCGCTGAATTGCGCACATAGCTCTTGCACAAGTTGCGCATCAGACTTGGCGTTTGCTCTTACATTCATGACGCAAAGAATCTATCGGCATCGAGTGAAAAATGTTCATCCAAAACGTGAAGTAACCCACCACTTGCCGTGTTCCCTTGTTAGTACAAGGGCTCGCGTGGTTGTTGCAGTGTTGTTACGGCGAACAACAAGCTGGATTCGCACGATTCTGCGCTGCCGCATTGTGTCCCACCATCGCTCCTCTACAGGCCATGGTCCGGCCCACGACAACACGGTGTAGTGCTGTTGCTGCAACACGACAACACAAGGTTCGGCACTCATTTCGTGTCGACCACTTACTGTTACATCATTGCCCAGTGCATCACATACCATCACTGGTAATGGCTCGTCGTACACAACTGACGGCGAAGGAGCAGGCAACGCCCCGTGCCAATGTTCTTGTACGCGCACTGTTTGCTGAGTGCGATGTTCAACATCTACGACAGCGGCAACAGTGAGTGCAAATGTTTCTGATGGATCACGGCCCCCACGCCACTCGGGCACACGAACCGACTCGGCTCCGAGCATGGCCGTCAGCCTCTCGATAGCCCGCGATGCCGCCTCATCGGCCTGGGTAGTTGCACCCCACAGACCCAATTGGCGACCCTCTCTAGCCCTTAGCCCTATTGGAGAAAGCCGAAACAAAACCACCCCACTGGTCACGGCTCGTTGGGCAACCCACGCCTCCATCTGCCACCGCACCCGCTCGGCCATAGCCGCGGCTGTGAGGCCTTCGGGCTGATACCACACTCGATCGCTTTGCTCACCGTGATCGGTCTGCAAACAAATATGTAACCGCACACAACTTGCACCATGACTACCTAAGTGCACAACAAGTTGATCTGCAACTTGGCGCGCAGTGAGCACAACCACATTGACATCTTCTACTGGCGTCTCAAAACGATGCGTACTTGCATGTTCGGGTGGTGGTGCAATAACTATCGGCGGGTGTCGATCTAATCCGCGTGCAAGTCGCTGCATTTCATTTCCTGCAGGACCAAAGCGACCAACCAAAATAGATGGCTGTATCTGCGCAATGCTGCCGAGATAAGAAAGGCCAAGTCGTTGCAATAGCGACACAACACTGCGGTCTATTTCTGCGAAGTCGGCAAGCACTGATACTGGTAACACCGCCAGACACTGTTGGCTTTGACCCTGCGCTACGACTCGTGGCTCACCAACTGCTGCAGCGCTATGCGCAGCGATGAGCGCAGTAAGTCGACCATCAGCGATGCCCACACCAAAAGGAATTCGCACACCTTGTGCCAACTGATGCAGTGCGTTGTGGGCAATCTCGGTAAGACGTTGCGCCAGCGCATCATCACCACCCACGTACCGTGACGGACCACGTGTCGCCAGCACCACCACTCCTGGCATGCTCACTTCGACAAGCGGAACAAGCTCGGCAATGGCATGTACCACGGGCTCAAACATCAACCTGTCGCGCTCGGGCTGATGATCGACAAGATGCAACTGCGGGCATGTTGCTTGTGCTTCGCGTTTACGCATGCCGACAACAACTCCATGCTCTATTGCCCCAGTGGTGCATGCAATAACCCGCTGAGCATGCACCACAGCAACGGCTGCAATCACTTGGCCACGGGAACGCAGCTCGCACTGAGCAGCAACTGCAGGCCAGTGCGGGCATGCAACCACAGCAACGCGCGTTACGTCAACACTCATGGGGTGCAACTAGCCAACAAAGCGCAGCGACTGTTGCAGTGCCTTTGGCACACGCCGGCCACTGACGGCAACGTGCACATCGCGACTTTGGATGTGCCCCGCGCCGCGCTCGATACCGTGCCACTCAGTGGTGCTGGTATGTAACACCACATCGGGTTGAAATACCGACTGCACAACCGAAGCCGACGACCCGCCGATCAGCACCAACACGTTTCGTCGGGCCTGAATACGTGCCTGCACACGTCGTGCATCGGCAGCAGTGATTCCTGGTGGAGTTTCAAGCAGCACCACATCAAAGCCATCGGCAACTGCTGCAACCGTGCTCACCCATTCGGCACGACGAAGTGCTGGTTGCACAAACACCACACGTTGCAATGCAACGCCGTGCTCGCTTGCTGCTTGCACACCAATGTTGTTCACCCCCACAACACCCAACCATGAACCGGCTTGCGTTGCACACGACACCATGCGTAAAGCAAGTGCAACTGCTGCATCGCCACTGCACAACACGGTGCGCCCGCGAACTAACCCTCCGTCTGGAACAAGCCCAGCGAGATCAGACGACACGGGCAATGTGGGCAAAGGTTCGTGTTGAAACGCTGTATCTAAGACTGCTCGCATGCCTTCACTGTAGCGAACATATGTTCGTAGTTACCTGCGAGCGTGCTCGTTTAGTGAACTAATCAGCGAATCCACATTGCCCGCCCAGAAATCGCCACCCAACACCTGCGCGTGATCATGCCCCCGAACCGCTGCGCCACCCACATACACCGGCACACCCGGGGACGAGCCCTTGACCGTGGCGATCGTTTCGCGAGCAGCAGGCAGAGAGCCCTCCACCGTCACACCAACACACACGGCAACCACATCGTTACTCTGCTGCACTGCTTGCGCAAAACTATGTGCGGGCATGTTTGCACCAAGATCATGCACATCCCAACCTTGACTGCGCACCAAGTCGGCCAGCATTGCAATTGCCAACGCATGCTCTTCTCCCGCTGGCGCACCCATGATGATGGTGCCTTTCGAAACTCCGCGCCGTGCAAAACGTGAACCCACTTGCGACATCAAGCGCATCGCGATATTGCTTGCACGATGCTCAACAAAAATTTCTAACTCGCCTTGCTGCCACCGATATCCAATAGCAACCAACGCTGGGCTCAACACCTGCAGGTACACGTACTGCAGATCGTGACCAGCGCGCAGTGCCGCCTCAAATACGTCGAGTGCGCCGCGCTCATCACCTTCAATGAGTCGCGCCTCTAGACGCTCTGCCCACGGCGCTTGTTGACGCTTGCCGGCATTGGCAGTAGCACTTAATCCATTGCCCTTTTGGAACTGCTCCAAATCGCTTTTGCGCACACACCAGCTACGACCAACTTTGTGACCTGGAAGAATCCCTTCACGCACATAGCGATACGCAGTCATGTAGTGAACATGCAACGCTTCAGCAACGTCGTGCAAAGAAATGTCGGTATCAACCATTGCCGTGAATTTTCACACGACAAGCGTGAGGTTGCGTAACTCAGCCTTGCTTTGCGCGTGCTTTAGCCAGTGCAGCCTGGCTTCTCGCTAACAACGCCGCAGGAATTCGGCTATCAACTACACCTGCAGAGGGGCTTCCATCGGCTGATGGAGCGGCTGTGACTTCACTCTTTGGTGCTTGCGCCATGAGCTCTTCTTCAGATGGTGGCACTTTTCCTGGTGTCCAGTATTGGTATAAATCTTCAACAACTTTGATCAGCGAATCACTGCTTGACCCAGGCTTTACGTCAACCGTGATCATGTTGCCGTACACATGGACTGCACTTACCGTGCCAGTCTCAAAAAATCGGTTCGCCAATACGTCTGATGGCTTACCCGTTCGCGATGCAACCGCCGAGGTGTAGCGCTCATGGCCTTGTCCTGTAAGTGACCGATTGAGCTCGAACCGAACTCGCCCTGGTGTGGCTGATGGCTGCTGTGTAACGGAAACCGGCTGACCCATGCCCAACAGACTAGTTGGCTGGCCTTCGCCCAAACCGACCCCGGCAACTACCGTTGGGGCTATGACCGAACAGATTTCTGTTGAAGAGTACGCAGCCAAAGCCCGTGTCTTTCTTGACGCGAACGCCGAGAAGAAAGAGTCACGCAAAAAGTTTGTGTGGGGCGAAGGCTCCGACAACGTGTCGATGTTTGAAGAGCGATCCAAGGCAGCCGAAGAGGACATGTTGCAACGCGCAAAGGCATGGCAAGCCAAGCGTTTTGATAATGGCTTTGCATGGATTACCGGACCAACCGAATACGGAGGCGCTGGTCTGACCGTTGCCCACGAGCGTGCGTACAACCAAGTGGAGCGCGAATACAAAACAGCACCTCTCGGCGTATTCCAAATCGGTCTGGGCATGGTTGCCCCAACCATCCTCGATCACGCTTCGCAAAAAGCACGCGACTTATACCTGCGCAAAATGTGGCGCGCCGACATTGTGGGTTGCCAATTGTTCTCTGAACCTGGCGCTGGAAGCGACCTTGCATCAGTACAAGCCAAAGCCGAAAAGGATGGCGACGAATGGATTATCACTGGTCAAAAAGTATGGACATCTGGTGCGCAGTTCAGTGACATTGGTGAAATCATTTGCCGCACTGATCCAGGTTTGCCAAAGCACAAAGGCCTCACAGGTTTCATCGTCGACATGAAAGCACCTGGCGTCGAAATTCGTCCCCTTCGTCAAATGACGGGTGGTGCAAGTTTCAACGAAGTGTTCTTCAACGAAGTTCGAGTGCCCGATGATCATCGTTTGGGCGAAGTCAACAACGGCTGGAACGTTGCTCTCACTACATTGATGAACGAGCGTGCCTCAATTGGTTCGGCTGACAGTGGCGAGAACACCATGTACACCCGCCTGCTTGAAATGATTCGCCACTACGACCTAGATCAAGACCCAATCGTTCGCGAAATGCTCGCCGATCTCTACATCAACACAAAAGTTGCTGGCTACACCAGCCAGCGCGCGACCGACAAAATGCGTGCTGGTCAAATGCCTGGACCAGAAATGTCCATTGGCAAAATGGCACTCGTCAATAACCAAAAGAAGATGAACGATCTCGTTGCTCATATTCTTGGCGCAAAGCTCGTCGTTGACACTGGCGAATGGGGAACGTACGCATGGAGTCAATTGCTCCTCGGTGCCCCTGGAATGCGAATTGCCGGTGGTTCTGATGAGGTGATGCGCAACATCGTTGGCGAACGGGTACTCGGATTGCCAAAAGATGTGGGCATTGACTCGAAGTCGGCATTCCGCGACATCAAAGTCGGCACCCAGAAGGACTAATAGCAAGCGGCTCGCGCCGCGTTGATGATTACTTCGCGCGTGATGGGCGTCGGAAGTTCAGTGCTGCGTCAATAAGCAGACGAGTTCCATAACCCGTCATACCCTTTTGCAACCAACCGTTGTCGCTGTCTGTCCACATTGGGCCTGCGATATCAATGTGTGCCCACGTGGTGTCGCCAACAAACTCTTCGAGAAACAACGCTGCAGTAATGGCACCAGCCTCGCCACCAACGTTTTTCATGTCAGCAACATAGGAGTCAAGTGCAGGGCGATATTCACGCTCTAGCGGCAACTGCCACAACTTGTCTGATGTGCGTTCGGCAGCAGCAGTTAACTGATCAATCCACTTTTGGTTGTTGCCCATGACGCCGGCCATACCGTTTCCGAGCGCACGCTGGCATGCACCGGTCAAGGTTGCAATGTCGACAATGGCATCAGGCTTTTGTTCAGTTGCAAGCGACAATCCGTCGGCAAGCACCAATCGACCTTCTGCATCGGTGTTGTGAATTTCAACAGTTTTCCCGTTGCGCATGGTGAGCACTTCGCCCATTGCCATTGCGCTTCCCGAAGGAAGGTTGTCGGTGCACATGAGGTAGCCCGTTACTTGGTTTGTGCAACCGAGTGCCTTCAGTGTGCTCATGGTGGCAAGCACTGCTGCAGCGCCGCTCATGTCGCCCTTCATCATTGCATGCGATGCGTCCGATGGCTTGAGTGAAATTCCACCCGAGTCGTACATGACGCCTTTTCCAACAAGCACGAGATGTGGTTTGCCTTTTGCGCCAGTTGGTTTGTAAGTAAGACGAACCATGCGCGGTGGCTCGACACTGCCGCGATTCACGCCAACAATTCCGCCACAGCCCATTGCAAGCAATTGGTCTTTGTTAAACACTTCAACCTTCAAACCGCTTTCGCCAGCGATCTCAACAGCCTTATTCGCAAAAATTGTTGCAGTGAGATACGCGGGTGGCATGTTTGCGAAATCGCGCGCCATGTTGGTGGCATTCGCGATTACCTGACCGCGCTTTGCCCCACTTGTAGTTGCAGCACCCGATCCAACGAGTGAAACCGTTGCAAGCTTTGGCGCCTTTTTATCGACTGTTTTCAAATCGGTGTAACGATGCGTTGCCAGCGACATGCCTTCAACAACAACTTGTGCCGCAATCTTGCGATCAAGTCGACCAATGTTGGCAAGCGTGGTGCTTACCGAAGCGAAATTTGCAGCGGCACGCGCAAATGCTGCAGCGGCTTTGCGCAGCGACGCAGTGTCTAATTTGGCAAGTTCGCCAATACCAATCAATACCGAAACCGCACCTTTTTCGGCGGGCACAACATACGTCTGACCAACCTTGCCCGTGAAGCCCAGGGATTCAAGTGTTTTGCGCGACAGCAAAACTTCCTTGGGAAGAGCGCCCTCACTGGTGACAGGAATGCCAATTGCATTCATACCTGTTGGAGTTTTTGTTACTGCCTGAAAAACAAGTGCCATCACGGGCCTCCTTCTAACTGGTTACATCGTAAATCGTAATTAGATGACGTCTTTAACCGACAAAGATTCGCCGTCCTGCCAACGGGCCAGGGTCCACAGCAGGTCGGAAAGACGATTGAGGTACGGGCACGCCTGCGAAGGAGGCGGAGCAGCAGCCAGCGAATGGCGCTCAGCGCGACGCGCCACAGTACGACCGACATCAAGCAATGCTGCTACTCGGTTTTGCCCGGGCACAACAAAATCTGTTGGTGGCTCGAAACGCTCGTCAAGCGAGTCAATCATGTGCTCGAGCTTTGCCACCATTTCGGCGGTCACTCGTGTCTTGTCGTCCACCAACTTATGTCGATTTTCGGGCAATGTTGCCAACTCGGCCATCAACACCCAGAGATCACGACAGATGTGCACCAGCATGTCGTCGAGTTCGGTGCCTTTTCCTGCTTCGGCTCGGGCCAATCCCAAAATTGCTTGCGCTTCGTCAACGGCGCCGTACGCACGTGGAAGTGCCGAATCTTTGCCTACGCGACCTCCATAAAACAGGCCTGTCGTGCCGTCGTCGCCTGCTCGTGTGTATACCTTTTCGCGTGCCATGTGCGCTACACGCTACTTGTCAGCCACCTACCGCCTGCGATCAAGCATCAAAAAGGGGCCAATTCCACCTTCAACTGTTCCGCCTACTGTTGAGCTATGTCTACAGAAGCGGCACCAGTTATTGACCTTGCCGCTTTTGAAAACGGCTCCAGCCACATTCGTACCGCGATTGCCAAAAGTGTTGACGATGCCTGCAGGACAACCGGATTTCTGGCAATCACTCATCACGGTGTTGCCCCGCATGTCATCGACAATATGTGGACAACCATGCAACAGTTTTTCGATCTACCTGTTGACACGAAAAATCTTTCCCGCGTTCCATCGCATGGATACCCATACGGCTACATGGGAAACGAGGCGGAGACGCTCGCGGCTTCGCGTGGAGATGCCACCCCACCTGATTTAAAGGAAACATTCAACGGCGGACCAACCCTTATCCCCAAACACATCACCGACAAAACCGCACTTGATTTTTGCTATGCGCAAACTCCATGGCCAACCCAACCAATTTCGTTTACCACTGCTTGGAGCAACTACTACAACGAAATGGAATCACTTGCCACGCGAATCATGCGTTTGTTCGCTGTCGCCCTGCACCTTGATGAGAACTTTTTTGATTCCTATATTTCCTCGCCGATCAGTGCGCTACGAGCACTCAATTATCCACCACAACAACATGCTCCAAAGCCAGGACAACTGCGTGCAGGCGCACATAGCGACTACGGGTCACTGACTATCTTGTTACCACAATCAGATTCGCGCGGGCTCGAAATTCAACGCCTCGATAATTCATGGCAGGAAGTTCTGCCGATACCCGATGCGTTCATCATCAACATTGGCGATCTCATGGCGCGATGGACAAACAATCGCTGGCGAAGCACGTTGCATCGAGTGGTTAATCCCGATCTACAACACGACCCAACATCACGCCGACAAAGCATCGCCTATTTTCATCAACCCAACTGGGACGCCACCATCACCACAATCAACACGTGCCTGCAACCAGGAGAGCAATCAGCGTTCGAACCGGTGGATAGCGGCCCATATCTCATGAGCAAGTTCACCTCGACGGTTTAACTCGTCGCCTGCGACTTCTGCCAGGCAGTTGCTAAGGCGTGGTACCGACCGTTCTTGGCAATCAGTTCATCATGAGTTCCGTACTCGGCAACACGCGCGTCAGCAATGACTGCAATATGGTCGGCTCGCTGAATTGTTGACAATCGATGCGCCACAACAATGACCGTGCGGCCCGTCATAAGTCGCTCAAGCGCATGTTCAACTTCTGACTCGGTTCCTGGATCAAGGTTTGATGTGGCTTCATCAAGAACGAGCACCGCAGGATCAACCAATGCGGCGCGAGCAAGGGCAACGAGCTGACGCTCACCTGCAGAAAGCCTGCTTCCGCGTTCACGTACTTCGGTATCAAGCCCGTCAGGGAACGTAGCGAAATGCTCGGTCGCGCCAATTGCAGCAATCGCTGCGTCTATTTCATCATCGGTTGCAGACGCCTTTGCAATTCGCAGATTGTCGCGAATGGTTCCGTTAAACAAAAAACCTTCTTGCGGAACAACAACAATTCGCTCGCGAAGTGACGACATTGTCGCCATCTTCAGATCTACATCTCCATAAGTAACCGAGCCGTTTTGGGGGTCATACAAGCGGGCCATCAACTT